>CAXTUV010000145.1:0-7432 GCA_964247445.1 uncultured Acidobacteriaceae bacterium
GGCAGGATATCCAGCTTGAAGTTGGCTCCGCGAACACCTTGCCGGCATTCAACGATGCCCTGCGCGGCGCGAAGCCGGGCCAGGAGCTCAAATTCGAGGTTTTCTACCCGCAGGACTTCGGCGAGCCGCGCCTTCAGGGCAAGACCATCGCATATGAGGTCGAGGTCAAGGGCATCAAGCGCAAGAACGCCCCGGAGCTCAACGACGACTTCGCCAAGGAGCTCGGCAGCTATGACACGCTCGAGGAGTTTCAGACGAAGCTGCGCGAGCACCTGAGCGCCGACAAGCGCCGGGGCGCGGAAGCCGCCACCAAGGACAAGGTTCTGGAAGCGCTTGCCGAGCGCTACAAGTTTCCCATTCCGGAAACGCTGGTGCAGCAGGCGATCGACGCCCGTCTGGATCGGGGGTTGCGCGCGCTGGCCCAGCAGGGAATGCAGGAAGAGCAGATGCGGCAGCTGGACTTCCCGCGCCTTCGCACTGCCCAGCGCGAGGGCGCTTTCGGAGAAGTGCAGGGGACTTTGCTGCTCGACAAGATCGCGCAGATGGAAGGCGTCGCGGTTGAAGATGCAGAGCTGGACCGCGAGCTGGACATGTTAGCCGTGCAAACCCGGGAGCCGCTGCACACGCTGCGCGAGCGCTTGCAAAAGGATGGGTCGATCGAGCGTGTGCGCGAGCAGATTCGCCGCGAAAAGACCGGCGCGCTGCTCTATGAGAAGCTGGGACAGTAAGGAGTAAAGGACAAATCATGGCACTGGTACCAATGGTGGTTGAGCAGACGAGCCGGGGCGAGCGCGCCTACGACATCTATTCCCGTCTGCTGCGCGACAACATCATCTTTCTGGGCACGCCGATTGACGACCAGATCGCGAACCTCATCATCGCGCAAATGCTTTTCCTGTCCGGCGAAGACCCGGAAAAGGACATCCAGCTCTACATCAATTCCCCAGGCGGGTCGATCACCGCGGGCCTCGCGATCTACGACACCATGCAGTTCATCAAGAACGACGTGGTGACCTACTGCATCGGCCAGGCGGCAAGCATGGGCGCGTTCCTGCTCCAGGCGGGCACCAAGGGCAAGCGCTTCGGGCTGCCGAACTCCCGCATCCTGATCCACCAGCCCTCGATGGGAGGCTTGAGCGGTCAGGCGACCGACATCGACATCCATGCGCGCGAAATCCTGCGTATCCGCGAAATTACAAACACCCTGATGTCGAAGCACACCGGCCAGCCGCTCGACCTGATTGAGCGTGACGTAGAGCGCGACTTTATCATGAACGCGCGCCAGGCTAAGGAATACGGCATCATCGACGAAATCATTGACCGGCCGCGCACCTAGGCGCGTCCGGTCCAGCACCACAGGAGCAGCTTTATGAAAACGCGCACCGGTTCCGACGACGCACTCCGCTGCTCGTTCTGCCACAAATCCCAGGACGCGGTCGCGAAGCTGATCTCCTCGCCCAGCGATTACCCGCGCGCCTATATCTGCGACGAGTGCGTCGCGGTCTGCAACTCGATTCTCGAAGACGACCGCAGTGAAACGCCGAAGGGTGCCGCGCCCACGCACCTGCCGAAGCCGCTGGAAGTTCGGGCGTTCCTGGACGAGTACGTCATCGGCCAGGACCAGACCAAGAAGAAGCTCGCGGTCGCCGTTTACAACCACTACAAGCGCATCCAGATGAATCGGGCGCGCGGCAACGATGTGGAGCTGTCGAAGTCGAACATTTTGCTCGTCGGGCCTACCGGCTCCGGCAAGACGCTGCTCGCGCACACCTTGGCGAAGATGCGCGACGTGCCGTTCGCCTTCGTCGACGCGACCACCCTGACCGAGGCCGGCTATGTGGGTGAGGATGTCGAGAACATCATCCTCAAGCTGCTTCAAGCCGCCGACGGCGATGTGGCTCGCGCGCAATCCGGCATCATCTACATCGACGAGATCGATAAAATCGGCCGCAAGGACGAGAACCCCTCGATCACCCGCGACGTTTCGGGTGAGGGTGTGCAGCAAGCGCTCTTGAAAATCCTGGAAGGCACGGTCGCGAATGTGCCCCCGCAGGGCGGACGGAAGCATCCGCACCAAGAGTTCACGCCGGTGGACACGACCAATATCCTCTTCATCTGCGGCGGCGCGTTTGTCGGGTTGGAGCGCGTGGTCGGGCGGCGTGTGGGCAAGAAAGCGCTCGGCTTTAAGGCTCTGACCGAAAAGCAGCTTGCCGAAGGGCTGATCGACGTGCGCCAGCAGCTCGATACCGACCTGCTGCGCCAAGCCGAGCCGCAGGACCTGATCAAGTTTGGGCTCATCCCGGAGTTTGTCGGACGCCTGCCGGTCATCGGCATCCTGGACGAACTGGATGAAGCGGCGCTGGTTGAAATCCTAACCAAGCCGCGCAACGCGATCCTGAAGCAGTACCAGAAGCTGTTCGAGTACGAAGGTGTGCATCTATCGTTTTCGCCCGAGGCGGCCAAGTCTGTCGCGCAGGAGGCTCTACGGCGCAAAGTCGGCGCGCGCGGCTTGCGCATGATCCTTGAAGAGCTGATGCTCGACCTGATGTATCACTTGCCGGGCAACAAGAAGATCAAGGACCTTGAGATCACGGCGGAGATGGTCAAGAAGCGTGACCTGTCCTTCACCCTGCTGGAGAAGGCCGGCTAGCTGCTTGCGAGAAAAGCTCGCTGCTCCCCCAGCGGGCTTTTCTCGTTTCAGCGCCGATCAGAACGCGGCGGAAATGCTTCTAACCTGCGATGCCGCCCCGCTTTGCTGAACCCATGGCGCGCCTGATCGAGGAGCTGCGCAAACTCCCCGGCGTCGGCCAGAAGAGCGCCCAGCGCTATGCTTTCCACATCCTACGCTCTTCGCCTGATGATGCCGCGGCGCTTGCCGATGCAGTCCGCTCGCTCAAGCGTGAGCTTCGCTTGTGTTCCGTATGCAACAACGTGACCGACATCGATCCATGTGTCTACTGCGACTCAGCCACTCGCAACGGCCGGCTGGTGTGTGTAGTGGAGGAGCCGACCTCCATTGACTCGGTCGAGCGCACCCGCACCTACAACGGGGTGTATCACGTGCTGCACGGAACACTTTCGCCCTTGCACGGAGTGGGACCGGAGCAGCTGCGGACACAAAACCTGCTTGCTCGCGCGGCCCGGGGCGATATGGATGAGGTGATCCTCGCGACCTCACCCACCATCGAGGGTGAAGCGACCGCGAATTATTTGGCCGAGGTGCTGCGAAAAGGCGTGAAGGAGCACCCGCTGCGGATCACGCGGATCGCCACGGGTGTGCCCGCCGGGAGCGATATCGAGTATGTGGATGAGGTCTCGATGGCGCGTTCGCTGGAAGGGCGACGGGAGGTTTGATTCGCCGCCCTTCCCAGACTTGTCGTCCCCCGATCACAACTTGGCATGGCAGCTTCTAAGACGTAGCATCACGGCATGGATTTTGAGGAAAGAATTAATCGCCTCGCTGAACGCCATGAGGCACTCGCGCAGAGCCTTGAAATGCTCACGATCGATATACGCGAATTGCAAGTTCTTTCACGCGAGTTTCAGCTACGTCTTTCAACGATGACAGATGGAATTGATAAGCTGCTTCGTATTGCCGAAATCCAACATAAGCGTCTTACCCGCCTCGAAGAAGGCGAAGCCTAGCCGGTTCCTGAAGCTCAGACCGGCTCGGGCTTTGCTTCCATCATCGTAACCGCGACCGTTTGTTCTCCCAACAACGGGTGCTTCGCGGTCAGCTTCACCGCTCCGGCTTGCTCTTTCGCACGCACCCACACCGCTCCCGTCCCCCCGGTCAGCACGAACGGACTGTCGCCGATCAGCTCGGCCGGGCCTTCCAGCGTCAACGTCACCGGATCATCCGCGAGCGGGCGCACATTGCCGAACTGGTCGGTCACGCGCAGCACGACCCGGGTCGTATCCGCTCCATCGGCGAGCAGTTCCTTATCATCGGCGGTGAGCGAGAAAGCATGGTTTGTGCCGTCGCCCGAGAACGACCGCGAGATCACCTGCTTGCCGTTGAGAAAGCCATCGATGCGCAGGTCACCCCAGCTGAAGTCAAGCTTCTTGCTGCCGAGAACATGAAATAGGTCCAGCTGAAACGGCGGGTACTTCAGGTGCTGGAACTCCTGCCGGTCCGGATCGAGCTCGGCAATGAGCGTCCACGGATTGGACTCGAGGCTGCGCTCGCGGAGGAAGAATTTGAGGTGGTCGCAGTTGGAGCACACGACCCCGCGCCGAAACCCGGTTGCCTCGTCGGATTTGGCCCAGTGGAACGCGGGTTCGAGCACAATCTCCTCCGCCGGGTCTACCTGCGACTTGTAAAACCCTGCCGCCGGTTTGGGTTCACGGAAGATGTCGAGCACGCCGTGATAGCAGACGCGGTCGCCCGCTCCGAAGTTAGAGTGCGTGTTGTAGTCGAACGCGCACCAACCCAGGCCGCCCGCGTACCCAGGGTCGGAGGCGAGCTGATCGTGGATGCGCGCGTGGCGCAAGGTGTGCTCGCGCTGACGTTCGTCGTCGTCGGTGGTCTTCACGGGGTATGTGTGGCCCACAAACTCCGTATTCAGGTACAGCGGATGGTTGGGCGCTCGCAGTGGGAAGTCGAAGTCATTGATGGTGAAAACATCTTCAAGGAGCTCGGACTGCTTGAAGTTGCGAATGCCCCCGGTCTGCCTCGTCGGGTCGAGCGCATGCGCCAGCGCGTTGGTGCGCGTGTAAAAGTCGTGGTCGTCCGGCGACTCGTTAATCCGCACGCCCCACAGCACGACCGAGGGATGGTTCCAGTCGCGCCGGATCATGCGGCCCACGTTGTCGATTGAAGTCTGCTTCCAAGGCTCGGGACCCATCTGCTGCCACCCGGGAATCGCCTCCAGCACCAGCAGGCCGACCTCATCGCAAGCGTCGAGGAAGTGGCGCGACTGCGGGTAGTGCGAGGTGCGCACGAGATTGCAGTGGATCTGCTTTAGGATCTGCACATCTCGCCGCTGCACCCGTCCAGGCATCGCGTAGCCCACATAGGGGAAAGCCGGATGGCGGTCGAGCCCGCGCAGCTTGATGACCTCGCCGTTGAGCTTGAAGCCCTCGGGCGTGAAGCGCGCGTCGCGGAAGCCGACGCGGCGCACATCCTCGTCGACAGCGGAACCGCCTCGTAGAAGGCGCACGCGGACGGTGTACAGCTTCGGCTTGCTTAGGCTCCAAAGCTCGATCCCGCTCAGTTTCGGCAGGCTGACCGTGTGCCGGGCCGGGTCTCGCTGGGTTTCCGTACTCTGGTAAGCCGGAGCAACGGTCATGGGGTCGAGCGAGGCATCCGGGTCGGCACCGGACTGCGCTCTTACCGATTCGCGACCGGTCGCGACGACGCGCTCGCCGTCCATCAAATCGGCTTGGAGGGCCAGCCCCTTGCCGATTGCCCCGGCTAGGAAGCAGTCCACCTCCAGTCCCGGCGCGCCGCCCAGCACCTCTTGGGGCCGCGCGAAAATGTTGTCGATCCATGCATCCGGCACTACCCGCAGCGAGGCTTCGCGATAGATCCCGCCGAAGGTCATATAGTCAATTTCGTAGCCAAACGGCGGAATGTCCGCGCGTTCGGTCGAGTCCAAACGGACTTCCAGCATGTTTTCGTCGCGCAGGTGTTCCGTCAGTTCAAACGAGAATGGGGTATAGCCGCCCTTGTACTCGCCCAGGTTCACGCCGTTGATCAAGACCGTCGAGGCGGTCATGGCACCCTCGAAGTCAATGAATACACGCCTGCCCCGCGCGGCTTCGGGCAAACGGAAGCTGCGCCGGTACGTGGATAGGAACTCGTACTGCGTGTCGTTGAAGTTGTGCCAAGGCAGGCGGACATTGGTATGGGGGAGCACAGCGGGCTCAAACTGCGCACTTTTGGAAGCCCGAAACTGCCAGCCGCGATTGATGGGGAAGATCAATCGCCCTCCTGGTTCCGCGGCCCGCGCGGGCAGGTGCGCCGCCGCCATCGCTGCCCCAGTGGCCTTCAAGAACTCCCGTCTGCGCATCCGCCGTCCTCCTCAACCTTCTGCAAACGAGAACGGTACCAGCGTGGACCCGCGTCGGGCAATGCGGCCTACGCCCGCAGGCGCGCGAGCAGGTCCTGGGGATGCACGGGCTTGGCCAGGATTTCAAACTCGTGGCCCTGCACGCGCGCGCGATCCAGCAGGTCGGCGGTCGCGGCCTGCCCTGAGAAGAGCAGAATCTTGCACATCGGCAGCATGCCCCGTATCTTGATCGCGGCATCGATGCCGTTCAGGTCTGTCATGATGACGTCCGAAATCAGCATGTCCGGCGCGAGCGTCCGGGCGGTTTCCACTGCTTTTTCACCGCTGTACACCGCGGTCGCTTGAAAGCCGCTCTGGTTGAGGATGATGGCCAGAGTATCCGCGATGACCCGCTCGTCGTCGGCTATCAGCACTTTCGGCTTTTCTTGATTCGCTTCCATGCGCTCCTTTGAGTAACTCATCAGGGTGGCGCGTAGCTGCTGTTCTGAGCAGCAGCTACGCGCTCCGAAAATCCAGTTTCCCAACTCCGAATGATACGCTTTGCTTGACGCCCGCCGTAGTATGCTGCGGCATCCGCTCTTGAAAACATCGGACTGCTCGGCTTGATGCCTCGCGGTTCATTTTGAAGCCCATCTCTTTCGATTGGAGCGCCCTCGCATGCCGGACGACGCGATTATTCGCGCCCAAAAAATCGAGAAGTACTACGCGCAACCGAGCGCGAATCGCATTCAGGTCATCGAGCCGACAGACCTCGCGATTGTGCAGGGCGAGATTGTTGCGCTGCTCGGGCCTTCCGGTTCCGGCAAATCGACCCTTTTGCGCATGCTCGCGGGTTTGTCCAAACCTTCTGGCGGAGCGGTTCTGTGGCACGGCAAGCCCATCAGCTCCCAAACCATTAATGTATCGATCGTCTTCCAAAGCTTCGCGCTCTTCCCTTGGCTCACCGTACAGGAGAATGTGGAGGCACCGCTGAAGGCTCGCGGCATGGCGGCTGCCGAGCGGCACGAGCGCGCCGAAAAAATCCTCGACACGGTCGGCCTGGACGGCTTTCAAAGCGCCTACCCGAAGGAGCTCTCGGGCGGCATGCGGCAGCGTGTCGGGTTCGCGCGAGCGCTGGTCGTCGAGCCGGAAGTCCTGTTCATGGACGAGCCGTTTTCCGCCCTCGACGTGCTGACGGCCGAAAATCTGCGTTCGGAGCTCCTGGAGTTGTGGGCGAAGAAAACCATCCCTACTAAGAGCATCTTTATCGTGACCCATAACATTGAAGAAGCGGTGCTGCTCGCCGACCGCATCATCGTGCTGGGGCGCAACCCGGGCCGGGTCCGCACGGATTTCAAGGTCACGCTCGCCCATCCGCGCGACCGCAAATCCGTCCCATTCACGCAGCTGGTGGACTACATCTACAAGGTACTGACCCG
>CAXTUV010000146.1:0-7418 GCA_964247445.1 uncultured Acidobacteriaceae bacterium
CCAGGGTACAATCCCGAGGCGCTTGCGGTACTTGGCGGCGGCAGCTGATTTTTGCCCACGCTTTTCCACGCGGTACTTGGGCGTGCGCTTAAACGAGCTTTTAACGCCGAAGAGCGCCTCCAGCACGGCGCGACTATTCGTCAAGGTAAGTCCGATGCCGAGCGACATCAGGAAAGGAAGATAGATAAGGCTCTTATGCCACGACCGCGGGAACAGTTCCCTTTGCGAAACGAGATAGAACGAGGAAACCGAGAAGGTTGACATCAGCATCAGCGGGAAGTCAATCAGAAGTGTCTGGATCCAGCCCTGGTAGAAGCGAATGATCATGGCCGGCATCAATAGGATGGAAAGAACAATCATCAAAGGGTAACTGATATTGGCGGTCAGATGATAGACGGCTTCTATCTTGGTATGCAGCGGCGCGTTTGACCTCCACACCGCGGGTAGGATTTTCTTGGAGGTTTGGATTAGGCCTTTGGCCCAGCGCGCCTGCTGCGTTTTGAATGCCGTCATTTCAATCGGCAGCTCAGCTGGGCATTCAACGTGCTGGAGGTACTTAAACTTCCAACCCGCCAACTGGGCACGGTAGCTCAGGTCCGTGTCTTCGGTTAAGGTATCGTGCTGCCAGCCGCCTGCTTCGGTGATGGCCTGCCTGCGCCACATGCCCGCGGTGCCGTTGAAGTTGAAAAAGACACCCGCGCGGGAGCGGCCGCCGTGCTCCAGGACAAAGTGCCCATCGAGTTGGATGGCTTCCACCTGCGTCAGGAAACTGTAGTCGCGGTTGAGGTGCGTCCAGCGGGTTTGCGCCATGCCGACTGCGGACTCGGCAAAGTGGTGGACTACATCCATGAGCCAAGTGCGCGGCGGTACAAAATCGGCGTCGAAAATGGCAATCAGCTCGCCTCGCGCCCTCAATAGGCCATGGTCCAGCGCCCCGGCCTTGAAGCCATGCCGGTTGGTGCGATGAATGTATGTGATGGGGCAGCCTGCCGCTTGATAGCGCGCGACAATCGCGGCGGCAACCTCGCGGGTTTCGTCGGTCGAGTCGTCGAGAAGCTGAATGTCGAGCTTCTCACGTGGGTAATCCAGCGCGCATACCGCCTCCACAAGGCGGTCGATGACATATTGTTCATTGAAGATGGGAAGCTGCACGGTCACGCGTGGCAGCGCGGCAAAGCGGCGCGGCGGCTCGTCAACGGCATTTTTCCTGTGCCGGTAGTAGAGCCAGACGAGCTGGTAGCGGTGAACGCCGTAAAAAGCAAGCACGATCATCACGAGAAAGTAAGGAACGAGCAGCAGCGAGTCGAACCAGTTCCACGTATACAGGTGTTGAAACGTGCGGTCGGCGTAATGCGAGCGGAGATAGTGGCCGAAGCTGCTGTCGGCAAGAAGCACGGTCAAGGGAATAGACAGGGGCAAGGCCTCCGCAGGGTCGAACAGAACCATTGTATAAAAAGGTGGACCTGCCCGAGTTCGTATGGCTATGCGTATGGGGGAGGTGGGTAATGGCTGTGCTCAGGCTAGCGAGTGTAGGGCCGGGGTCATGATTCCAAAGGAGACGCAGGCCTAAGCACCTATTGACTTAAAATCTGGGTGCAAGGGCTGCCGAGCCCGCAGCGGCCTACTGCTTCGGGATTGCGCGCGATCATCCTTTTAGGGACGGAATCAAACGCGTCACTTTCTCGGTACTGGGCTTGTTCCTCGCCGCAAATGGTGGTGGCTGGAAGTCGCGCAAGAGGAGGTCTCGTGTACGGTAATAGCCTTGCCGCCGGGATTTTAACAGAAGAGCAGTTGGCCGCCTGGGTTGCGCAGTACCTTGTATCCCAAGGCCGCACCTAATAAGGAAAGAAGCTCCACAATTCTGCTAAGTCGAGCTGAAAGCCGGCTACCGGTCCGCTGCCCTTAACCATAAGTTCGCTGACAAGGGTGGGCGCAGTATGCGCGATGGCGTAGACGAACACGCTTCTGCTGTCCGGATCAATTAGCCAGCCCAGGGAAGCACCGTTCTCCATCCAGCGCTGCATTTTCTCCTTTGTCGAGGCGAGTGAGTCGCTTTCCGACCTTAACTCGATGATGAAGTCCGGGCAGACACGGGGAAAGCTCTTGTGGTCACGGGCTGTGTAGCGATCGACTTTCTCTTGAGTAACATAAGCAGCGTCGGGGCTCATCATCGAGCCATCCGGGAGGTAAAAGCCGGTATCGACGCTGTAAACGTAGCCGCGCCGATGAGCGCGCCACCATCTCTGCAGTTCGTAGTCGATAGCGGAATTGCCGCGGCCGCTCGACCCGCCTGTCGGACTCATCATCGATATCCTACCCTCGCGGGTGCGCTCAATCCGCGCATCCCGATGCAGGGCGCAGAACTGCTCAAACTGTTCATCGGTCAAGGCGGGCTCGACCGTGATGAGCTTGGCGGCAAACGGATCAATTGGTAGGACAGTGACGGGCTGCATGCGGCCTCAGTTCAGGAACAGCGTCCGGTAGAGTGTGTCGCGCTGCGCCGGACGGAAGCCCGCATCGCGGATGACACGGCGAAGCTCCTCTTCCGTTGTGCAATTCGACGTACCGGCGGCGCGCACCACATTCTCCTCGAGCATGACCGAACCGACATCATTGCCGCCGAACCGCAAGCCCATCTGCAGCACCTTCAAGCCTTGTGTCACCCAACTGGATTGTACGTTCAGAATGTTATCGAGGTATAACCGCGAGATTGCCAGAACCTTGAGGTAGTCGACCGCGGTTGCTTCCTGCCAGCCCCGCCCGCCGAGCGCGGTGTTATTAGGCTGAAAACTCCAAGGAATAAACGCGGTAAAGCCGCCGGTCTCTTCCTGTAAGCGGCGTACTTCTTCAAAGTGGTTAATGCGCTGCTCCACCGATTCGCCCACACCGAACATCATGGTCGCCGTGGTGCGCATCCCGAGCTCATGCGCGGTCCGATGCACCGCCAGCCAGTCCTCGGTCCGGCATTTAAGCCGGGCAATGCGCTTGCGCACGTCGTCGTCCAGGATTTCAGCGCCGCCGCCGGGGATCGAGTCCAGACCCGCATCCCGCAGGCGCATAATCGTGTCGCGCAGTGAAATCTCGGAATATTCAGCAATCGCGAGAATTTCAGAAGCGGATAAGCAGTGGAGCCAAATCTGGGGAAAGCGCCCCTTGATGCCCGCAAACAGCCGCTCAAACCAATCGATTTTCAGGTCGGGGTGAATGCCCCCCTGCATCAGCACTCCGGTACCGCCCATCTCAACGGTTTCGGCGATCTTCTGGTAAATCGTTTCGAAGTCCAGGATGTAGCCTTCGCTCGCCATCTTGCCCTTAAGCGGCCGGTAAAAGGCGCAAAAGGTGCAGTACTCGGTACAGAAATTGGTGTAATTGATGTTGCGGTCGATGATGTAGCTCACCACACCTTCAGGGTGCAGCCTGCGCCGCACCTGGTCGGCGTCCATCCCGAGGCCGATCAGATCGTCGGAGTGGAAGTAGTCAAGAGCTTCTGCGCGCGTGATGGGCATGTCTTAGTGTAGCGCCGGGTTCCCCTCAATCGACTCGATCTTCGCGTGCACGATGAAGCGGAACGGTGCCGCTCCAACGTAGTGGAATGGATAGCATGTGACCAGCACGAGTTCCGGCGTGTCCCGCACCGCGAGCACGTCCACCTGCTCCGGCCGCACGATTTCAGTGCGCTCTACTCGATATCGGTAGGCGAGCGACCCGCGGGAAACCTGGATATCCATGCCGGGGCGGATGCCCGCGAGCGGGCGCAGGAACGTATCACGATGGCCCGCGAGGCCGGCCGTGCCCAGGCCTCCGGGCATGGCGGTACCCGGAATATGACCGACCCCGCGCAGCAGACTTCCATGGTCGTCATCCTTGACGAATGGGACCGCGAGCCCAAGCGCGGGAATGCGGAGCTCGCCGAGCACATTGTCCTCGGTGGAAGATGTGCTTCCTGGAACCGGGACCGGGACCAAAGCCATGGCCGCTTGCGCTTCCCTGCGTACGAGGCCCAAGTACAGCGCGCAGCTGAAGGCGAACAACCAGCAAGCTGCCTCCACGCCGCGCCGGGTTTGGCCGATCCTCATGACAAGCGCCGCAGCCCCAGAGCACCGGCAAAGGCGAGCATTCCCAAAAGGGCAACCAAGGGCAGTTCGCTTGCGGTTTTGGGCAGCTTAACGGGTTTGCGCGCAGCAGCTACTTGCGACAGCTTCTTCGCGGATATCCCGGCCGGAGCAGTCGGGCTGACTGCCGTCGGCGTCAGCAGCCATAACGTAACGATTTTTTCCTCATCCGGCGTCAGCTGCGCGCTTTGGATATTGTCGGATTCCGGATCAATCGCGGGCACATCCGTGCCGTTCGCCTTGGCAATCGCGACCGCGTCATTTTTAGGGTAGGCAAACTCAAGCGCGGGCAGGGACGGGAATTTCCAGCCGCGGATTGCCTGTGCGCCACCGGCGGCGATGGGCCACTTGATCTCACCGGGCGCGGCTGTGGTGAGGGACTTGCCGACAATCCCGATAAATAGGGTGTGCGTATTCTTATTCGCGCTGTCGACCTCCACGATGTAGCGGTCGGAAAGGTGATCGAGGACGTGGATCGTGTAGGAACCCGGAGCGAGCGTCTTGCCGGGTACCGCGGTTAGTTCAGATACTTTCAAGCCCGCTGTGGGTCGGCCTGAGTCAGCAGCGGAAAGGCATGGGGCGATCAAAGCAGCTGCTAGGCAGCAAGCAAAGGCGCGTTGAAGCATGCAGGGTGGTCTCCAGTTCAGCAAATTGTGAACACCGGGATACGTCGCCAAATGGCCTCTGTAGGAGGCTTTTCTCTAAACCCGCAATGCTTGCGTTGGAACGCGGAATGCCTTTCACGCCTTCGGAAATGCAAAAACAAGACGAAATTACATCTTTGGTACTCTTCTGGATTTGCTGAAAGATGTACCAGCTGCGCCCTTTATGTAACGGATGATGAGTGAGGTAACCACATTTGCTTTTCCCTGCTGTGCTGATACGGAGCAGTGAAGCCAGGGATACCATCAGAGCCGGAGGCGCGGTGAACGGACTGAAACGCGATTGGGTGCGTGCCGGCTTGTCCACATTGGTGCTGACCCTAGTGCAGGCAAGCGCATTGGCGGATGCCGCACCGAAGTCGGAAGGCCCGCGGGACACTTTGATTTTTGAGAACGGTGACACCCTCCAGGGCAAGCGTGAGCGCGAAGTGAGCGGGACGGTGTACTTTCTTTCCGACGAACTCGGCGAGGTCATGGTGCCGTGGGCGAAAATCCGCTCGCTCCAAACGCAAAGCCGCTTCGTGGTCCTGGAGAACAAGCCAGGCGTCCGCCACACGGTCGTGGATGCCGCGCGCGGCGCTCTCCAGGTGGAGAAGGGCGCGCTGCATGTCACACCCGGGACGCCCCCCGCGACCGAAGCCGGGGGGCACCTGGCGGTGCGTGGCGAAAGAATTGAACCGGGCCGGCAGCCGATTCCGGTGGCGAATGCGCAGTTTATCCTCGACGATCGCACCTTTGACCGGCAGGTGCGTTTGGAGCCGAATATCTTTGCCGGTTGGAATGGCACGGCCACCGCCGGGGTCACGCTGGTGCAGGGGACGGAGAACCAACGCACATACACCAGCGCGGTTGCCCTTGTGCGCGCGGTACCTACCGTAAGCTGGCTGGCGACACGCAACCGCACCACGCTGAACTTCTCCTCTTCGTACGGCTTGATTACACAACCGGCATATACGGCCAACGGCGTTGCCGTGCCGGAAAGCTCAAGCCTGACCTCGATCTTCCATGCCGATGCCGAACGGGATCAGTACTTCGCGAATCGCGCTTACGTGTTGGCGCAAACTGCTTTTGACCATAACTATTCGCAAGGCCTCGACTTACAGCAAATCTTCGGCGCGGGAATCGGCTACACGGTCATCAAGCAAGCCGCGCAGGAACTTGATCTGAAGGCGACGCTTCAGTACGAGAAGCAGGTGTTTTTCTCCGGATCAAGCGGAACGAATCAAAACCTGATCGGCTCGACTTTCGCCAGCAATTACCGGCTGAAGTTGAAGAGCGGCATTACATTCACCCAGCAGTTGGCTTTTATCCCGGCCTTTAATAACAGCCGCGCTTACTCGGCAAATGAAACAAACACATTCACCTTTCCGCTCTACAAAAATCTCGCGTTTACGCTGGGAACCATCGACAGCTACCTGAACGACCCCGCGCCTGCGGTGCCGCCTATTCTGCCGAATTCATTTCAGTTCACCACTGGAATTACTTACAGCATCAAGTCCAAGTATTGAAGAGGGCGGCCGATCAGCCGCCCCTTCTGAACCGCTTTATGGAAACGCAACCACCGGGCTGAGTTTGTCCGCAAAACCTGAGTTCACAGCCGCGCCGACGCCGTCGATGACGTGCGTGATAGACCCTACGCCGGACAGCCACACAGTACCCACATCGTGGATCGCAATACCCGGCTTTGTCGGGACGACCATGGCATTGTCTTCCACAATGTTCTGATTGTTATTCCGTGTCGGGTCAAAGAAGGAATAGATGCCCAGGCCGTATGCCGTATGCGTGTTCACGCTCGGCGAAACAACGTAGGAGGGATAGCCATTCGCGGTGCCGTCAAGCCAGGCAGCTTGATTCGGCGGATCATACGGCAGCTCGGATTGGTAAAAGATATCCTCGCCGCCATTGCCGTTCCACAGCACCTGCTCGCGCTGGAAATGCTCGACCGCAAGCCCGGTCGCGGTGACGCGGTCACCATTGACCACTAAGCCGTGCTGCGAGGTGTTTACCGTCCAGCCCACGCCGGCACCGTGGTCGGCGCGCCAAGCCCAAACGTCGTCGAGGATGGCATCGGCGCTGTCAACTTCCAGCGCCGTGGTGGCCGTTCCGGCGGTCGCGCCGGCGATGCGCAGTGTCATATCGCTGATCACCGACGGGTTTCTAGCGTGCGAGAGCAGGCCGCCCACGGGCAGCGGCGCGCCGAACTCAGGCGAACCGAGGCGCACCAGGACCGGCGAGTTAACCGGACCGGCATCCACGATCAAACCGGCTATTTGCATCCCGTCCACATCCGCGACTTCAATCGCCGCCTTGCCGGTTTGCGGCACCAGCGTCGCATAGCCGAGACCGAGCACTACCGTGTTCGGACGGGCAATGTTGATTGAATCGTTCAGCTTGTACACGCCCGGAGTCAGGATCAGGTTCTTACCTTGATCAAGAGCTTTGTTGATGTCGGCGAGTGACGTGGAAGGCTGGGCGATCAGGAACTGCTGGATGGGAATGGAACGTCCGGCTTCGGTCCCCGAGGTCCAGCTGGCTCCGCGCGAGTTGCGCTGCACCGCCGGCGCGAACACCTTGTAGTTGCCGTTCGGTTCGAGGTATAAGAAAGGCTTATCGCGGCTTCCCGGTGTGGAATTGACTCTTGTGT
>CAXTUV010000147.1:0-2567 GCA_964247445.1 uncultured Acidobacteriaceae bacterium
GCGGCGGAACGCTGCCGTCCACTGCTTTGTATCCGTTACTCACGTAAGCGCATCCGCGTCCCTTTTGCCGGCGGCCGGGTACACGCCCGCCGGCTTACACGCGAAACATCCTCACATGCCGGACTCGTTCATCATTGCGCCTACCCTGAGCCGCTCAAACCCGGCGCGAACTGACGCAGCGTGTGCTTAGAAGTCAGATTTCTTATTGGAAAGCGTCTTCCTCACCGATGGGGCTGCCCGGGGGCAACTCGACCAGCGGCTCCGGCTGGAACTTGCCGGGGTCGCGTTCAAAGGCTGCCACCCGCTGCTTGAGCGCGTCGCCGGCGGGGCCGGGCGGCTGCGCTTGGGCCAGCGCGTGGAGCTTCGCGAGGAGGTCCGCGCGGGCGGCGAAGCCGGTCTCCGGGTTGGCGGCCAAGCGGAACAGCGCTTCGTACACGCGGGCTTCCACCGCCTCGCTGACCAGGGAAGCCAGGCCGCTGCCCGCACCCGTACCAGCGGCGGTGAGGGCGGCGTCAATCACCTGATCGAGCGTGGGTTCTTCGGCGTTGCGGGCGTGGTACTCCAGCAACCGGTTGGCGCGCGCGGGCTGGAAGAGCACCAACAAAGTGAGATCGGCGGCGCTTTCCGCCGTCGCGACCGGGTCAAACGTGGCCGAAGTCCGCGAAGGGAAGCTTTCGACAGTGCGCGGCAGTCCCGGGGTGCGCGGGGGCAGCTGGGCCAGCAGCGGCTCGGGAAGGGTCAGGACCGCGGGCGTCAGCGTCGCGACCACCGCCGCGAGCGCCTTGCGCTGCTCCTCCGGCGCGACGAAGCGGGCCCCGGCTTGGCCGTCGCCCCGGACGGTATAGCGGTAGTCGAGCCCGCCGATGCTCTTCGCAGCGGCCTCCGTCTGGTAGCGGTGCAGCAGGTACAGCGGAACCAGCGTGTCTTCCATCTGCGCGGTCGGCGTTCCTGGCCGGATCGCATCCTCGCCGAAGCGGGCAAGCGCGGCGGAGCGGACCTGGAGGATGCGGATCAGCTCGTCGGCGTCATCGGTTCCGTTGTCCCACAGGTGCGCGATCGGGCTGGCCGAGCCCAGCGGGCGCGCATCCTGGTCAGTCAAGTAGACGATGCCCTTCGTTTCAGCCCCGTGCAGGATCGCCTCAAGCGCGGCGGCATCTTCAACCGATTTGCCGCCCGCGTCGAACTCGCGATAGCCGTAATCGATCGCAACCTTGTCCCAGATGCCGATGTTCACCGGGTAGGCATGGCTCAGGTCGGGCGCGCCGTTTTTGTCGAGCGCGATGTACGGGAAGGG
Organism: uncultured Acidobacteriaceae bacterium; assembly: GCA_964247445.1. GTDB lineage: Bacteria > Acidobacteriota > Terriglobia > Terriglobales > Acidobacteriaceae > EB88. The sequence goes on from CAXTUV010000147.1 coordinate 1,295, forward strand.
GTACTCCATCACGCTCATGGTCTGGTCGGGAGTGTGCGGAATCGTGCTGGCGGCGTAGTTGTGCGCGAGGCCCAAGGTATGGCCGGTCTCGTGCGCGGCGAGCTGCCGGATGCGGGCCAAAACCATCGCGAGCGCGGGGTCGGGATCGGGCACTTGGCCACTTCCATACGGCGCGAGCAGGGCCTCGGCAATCAGGTAGTCCTGCCGGCCGCGCAGGCTCCCGAGCGTCACGTTGCCTTTCACGATCTCGCCCGTGCGCGGGTCGGTGATGGACGACCCATAGCTCCAGCCGCGGTTGTACCGGTGCACCCACTGGATAATGTTGTAGCGGGCATCCATGGGGTCCGCGCCTTCCGGCAGCGGGTCCACTTGGAACGTGCCCGGGGCCCATCCCGCGGCTTGGAAAGCTTGGTCCCACCAACGGCAGCCCTCGATCAGCGCGGTGCGGAGCGGCTCGGGTGCGCCGCGGTCCACGTAGTAGTGAATGGGCGCGACCGCCTCGCAGCGTTCGCGGCAGTGCGGGTCGCGCTTTTGCAAGCGATGCCGGGTGATGAACTGCTGTGTCGGGTCCACGCCCAGAGGGGTGTTCACGTCGCGGTAGGAGAACGGGAAGTAGCCCGCGCGCGGAGAGTACCGGCGCGGCACATAGCCGGGCGCGGGCAGCGCGAGAAAGCTGTGGCGCTCGTGCACCGTCACCGCGTGCGGGTCGGGCGTGACGTCAGCTAGGATGCGGGCCTTGCTCGGGTCGTCGGTGGCGAGTGTGAGCTCGGCTTCGATCTCGGTGTTTTCAGCGAAAGCCTTGGTGTGGTCCGGGTCGATGGTCGAGCGCTTTCCGTCGACCTTGTACGCGCCCTGCTTCGCGCCGGCCAGGGTTTCCGCGACGCCGTGCGTGTCCTCCAGGAAATAGTCCGTCGCATCCACGACGACGAAGCTGCCCGACTCGCTTTGGACCTGAAACCCGGCCAGCACCGAGGAAGGGAAGCTCTGCTCGACGGCGAGCTGCTCGGCTGAGTCAGGGGAGACGGTGCGGAACTCGGTGTTTTCCTGGACGAGCAGGATGCGCGGGCCTACGCGCTCAAAATGGACCAAACGCGGGCCGCCGCTTAGACTCGTGCCGGAAAGCACTTCCAGCTGGCCTCGATCAAGGCCAAGATCGTTCTGCCCCACCCCGTTCGGCAGGGACGTGGCCAGAATGTATTGCGGGGAGTGCGTACCGTTGCGCTCGGTAAGCCGAATGCCAAGCGAAAGCCGGCCGGTCTTCGCGTCCCAGGAG
>CAXTUV010000147.1:2603-3906 GCA_964247445.1 uncultured Acidobacteriaceae bacterium
AAGGCGGACGGGGTACTGCCGGCCGCCTGTGTTTCAGCAGTTGCCGATGCGGCCAAAAGAAAGATGCACAACAAGCAGAAAACTGGGCCCGGCATGAGCGCCTCGAAAGAAAGGATTCTAAGTACCTAAATCGTTTCTGACGGTACAGGACTGCTCGTATTTCGCCAAGGGTGCCGGGATCCAGCGATAAAAGCCGACTGTATAGCCGGCATCACTTTTCAAACAGTCGGGGAAGCAGCGCCCAGCTCAGGCTCATCCATCACAGGGCTCAACGAGCGCGGCAGCTCGGACGCCTTGAACTCCACGCCGTTCCCGGCGATTTCGCGCGCCGTGCGCACGAGCTGTTCGCGTTTTGTTGAGAGCTTGCCGGCCGCGCTTGCACGAGCATCCTCCGAAACAAACGTTTCGTGCTTCCAAAGATGAGCCAGTTTGCGATCAAAAAGACTGATCTCCTCGTGAAGGGAGCGAAGGTAGTACTTATCACGAACAGGAAGAGCCATGGTGCTGCAACCTTTCTCGATCTGTCGGGAGGACCTACTGCGAATGTGCTTCGGTCTGGAGTATGGGAAGTGACTTGACTGCGAAAGGCCGATTCAATAACGGCCCTTCGCCGGGTTACGCGACCTGGACTCGCTCTGCCTGCAAGCCTTTCGGGCCTTTCACGACGTCGAAGCGTACCGACTGACCTTCCTGGAGGCTGCGGAAGCCATTGCTTTCGATTGCGGAATGATGGACGAACACATCAGGTCCGTTTGCCCGGCTGATGAATCCGAAACCCTTAGTATCGTTGAACCACTTGACAGTGCCTTGTTCCATGACTTGTTCCTTTTAAACTTGGAAGTACCGCTGAACGCAATTTGGATTGATTGCGTGTAAGGCGGAAAGCCAAAACAGGCAAAAGTACCAGATCGATTCGCCGACCTGTCCTTAGAATACATCGCCATTGCCCTTGCGTGTGCTGAAAAACAATTCTTCTCCGGAAGAGCGAGGGCGAGCAATTTCAGGAGGCACTCCGTCCTGCTGCCGGAGTTGCTGCATTTACCTCCGCATGGATCGCGGCATAGATACGGCCGCAGGCAGGAGCCATATGCCCATCCCGAGCACAGCACTTATACAACAATTGAAAGGCTTCTCACTGCTGGAATCACGCCTGCAAGTGGACACTCCGGTTCACAGAAAACGTGATTCCTTGTCCCCTTCAACAACGCCGAGCGCAGGTTCCGCGGGCAGCAGTTGGACCAGCCGCTTCGTCCTGGGTGCCCACACGGGGTAGCTCAGCTCCGGCATGGGTTTGGCCTTGAAG
>CAXTUV010000147.1:3928-7373 GCA_964247445.1 uncultured Acidobacteriaceae bacterium
TTGCGCTTGGTTTGCCGCGCCTTCCAGCGGTCGGTCGCTTTGGACTTCTTTCTCCGCGCGCTGTCGGTGGAGATGCCGGTGCCGGCGTACATCTGCCGATACAGCTTGGCGAGCGCGAAAAAAGCCATCCGGGCCCACCAGGTCGGTAAGCCTTCCGAGCGCTTCCAGATTGCCGGGGCGGTATAAAAGCGATCCCACACGGCTTGGGTGCGCACGCTGATCTCCTCCGACGACATGCTGGGGTGCGGGGTAAACATCTTTGGGCGAATCGCGGACGGGATCAGCCAGTAGCGGGTAATGGGCGTGCCGTCGACCGCCTCCGGCCCTCCGGGACGGGCGGCCTGCTCGGCTTCCCAGCGCTTGAAGTCGACCGTGCCGGGAAATGGGGTCATCATGACGAACTGCGCGAACGTCACGCTGGCTTTCAGGGCCAGTTCCACCGTCGCGTCAAAGGTAGCGGGCTTATCCGTGGGCAGGCCAAAGATAAAGGAGCCGAGAACATGGAGGCCGTGCTTGCGGAAAATCTGAAGCTGCTCGATCAGTTTGTCGCCGGAGTGGTTGAAGTCCTTGAAAACGGCTTTCAGGCCTTCCGGGGTCACGGCTTCGACGCCGATGAGCGCGCCCTTGATATTGGCGCGGCGCATGGCATCCAGGTACTCGCCGTCCTCGGCCGACTCCATGGTGATCTGGGTGAAGAACACCATGTCCTTGGGCAGCTTGGCCAGCTCGTCCATTAAGCGGAAGCGCTCGGCGCGGGTTTCGAGCAGTGAGTTAAGCCGGGCTTGGTTGCCCTGTTCGCGGGCGAGCCGAAGGTCGGTAAGGGTCACGGGATAGAAGTTATCGTCCGCAAGGGCGATGAACCGGAAACCGAGCCGGCGCAGGTTGATGATCTCGTCAATGACCTTTTCAAACGAGCGCTGGCGAGGCTTTTGCCCGTCGGTACGCCACACGGAGCAAAACGAGCAGTGCTTGGGGCAGCCGCGAATGGTCTGCACTGACGCCCACATGTACTTGTCGGTGTCCATCAGGTCCCAGCGCGCGGGCAGGAAAGCTTCACCCTCGATCTTGCCGCCGTCGTAGATGCGGCCCGCGCGCCCGGCTCGGATGTCGCGCAGCACATTGCCCCAAGCCACATCGCCGTCGCCCTTGACGACCACATCGGCGAAGCCGCGCTCAAACGGCTCCTCGGGAAAGAGCGTGGCATGGATGCCGCCGTACACCACCGTCGCGCCGCGCTCATGCGCGAGCTTGCCGACCGCGTAGCCCCGTAAGGCGTTGCCGGTGTGGACGCTGATGCCGACAACATCGCCGGGCTGAATCGTTTCCGGGTCGAGCGCCTCAATCGATTCATCGACGAGAACAGGGTCGCCCATCTCGGACGGCGTGGCGGCGGCCAGCACAAACAGCCAACGAGGGGTGATGACGGCGGTGCCGAACGCATTATCGCTGGGGTTGATCAAGTGTACGGCCACAAAGCCTCGCGCGGGATGGGATAGGGGGGCGTGGAACTCGGCATGGACGTTGCCTTAATAGGGTTCCGGTCAGTGCCGATCAAAGTGATCGGGTCGGATTAGAAAGTGTTCTCTCGATTACCCACAATTTTGCGGTGAATCAGTAAATTCGCCATGCCTCAGCAACTTGGCAAGTTACCCCAAAAGCACGAATTAGGCTTGGCTCTTAACGGCCCACTTTTCGCGGCACACCGTGCAGTTTTCCCGATGGATAACCCAGTTCACCAGGGCTCGGCTGTAAATTTCGCTTGCAGTGAACATCACGCTCCAATTTGTTTTGTGGCTTCCCGGAGCAAGCGGCCTGGCTTTCACTCTGGTTCTCGCCGCACTCGCTTCTTGGCAGTCCTGAAGGCGGGCAAGCCCAACCTCGCAAAAGATGCTTCGCGGCGCGCCGTCGGGCATGCGCGCGGAGAGTAAGTCTGATCGCCATTTCATGTTTTGCGGAACCCCGCCCACCATCCTCCTTCCACTAGGAAAATGCTGTTCTTCTTGAGATAGCTGATAGGCAGGATCTTAGTGCCGACCCGCGGGGCGATGCTACTAGGGTGAAGCCTAGCTAGGGAGAACCCTAGCTTATGGCGAACAGCTGACTATGAATGATCTCGGGAGCAAATGAATCGGCCTAATTTGACCGCAACGCGGGTGCCGACTAGCTATTCCGAGTCGCTCCGGAGTATGCTCAGTCGCAACACTCAGTAACACTAAGGGTAACCAACTATAAAGCCCTGCGATTCTTCACCGAGTCCGCAGGGAAAGCCGACCGCTGAAAGGCGCTGCTATGCCCCAACCATTTTGTTTCGTCAGGACTGCGCAAGCAGCTTCTCTTGTTTGCGCGCTTTTTGCCGCGGATGCGGGCAGCCGAGCCCAAGGCGTGTACGGCTCCATTCTCGGCACCGTTACCGATGCGACCGGCGCGGTTGTGCCCGGAGCAACGGTGGTCATCACCGACACCGACAAAGGCACGACCCGCACAGTCCAAACCAATGCGAGCGGCGAGTACTCCGCCAGCCGCTTGATCCCCGATACCTACAGTGTGAAAGCGACGTCCGGCTCGTTTGAGCCCGCCGAGATCGGCAGCATCGTGGTCGCGGTCGACTCCGCCCCGCAGGTGAATCTGACGCTGACCGCGGGCGGCGGTGGAGCCACCAACGTCACCGTCACGTCCGCCGCGCCCATCCTCAAGGTCGACCAGGCCGATGTTTCGCAGACGCTCGACAACCAGCAGCTCCAAAGCGTGCCGAGCATCGACCGCAACTTCACCCAGTTCACCTTGCTCACGCCGGGCGCGCAGCGCAGCAGCTTTTCGATCGCCGGCACGGAAAACCCGCAGGGCACGGTGTCCACCAACCTGAACGGCTCCAACTACGGCACCGAAGGCTGGCTGCTCGACGGCACCGACGATCGCGAGCCGGTACTCGGCATTGTCGTGATCAACCCGACGCTCGACTCCACCCAGGACCTCCAGGTGCTCTCCTCCAACTACCCGGCGGAGTACGGCGGCGCGGTGGGCGGCTTCGTGATCGGCTCGACCAAATCGGGCGCCAATGCCTTCCACGGCGACGGTTTCGAGTTCCGACGGAGCGATGCGCAGCAGGCGCGCGACCCGTTTTCGCAGTTCCAAACGGACCCGGTGACCGGGCGCTTTGTGCCGCCTGCCTTGTACAACCAGTTCGGCGGGTCATTAAGCGGACCGATCTTCAAGGATCACTCTTTCTTTTTCCTCGACTACCAAGGGCAGCGCCAAAAGGTGGGCAACAGCCTGCGACAGAATGTGCCGACCGCGCAGGTGCGCAACACCTGCTTGAGCGGCGCGGGCTTGTGCAATCTAAGCGAGTACGGGGTCGCGACGGTCACGGCAAACGGCGTCGCCTACCCTTCCAACGCAATCCCGGCAAGCGCCATCACGCCGCAAGGCCGCGCGTTGCTCGCCGCCC
>CAXTUV010000148.1:0-7365 GCA_964247445.1 uncultured Acidobacteriaceae bacterium
ATATTGACTTCGACCTGAAAACCGCGCCGCTGCCCGAAGCCGCGGGCTGCGCGTACAAAGGTCTGCCGGTGGCGTGCGGGCCGCCCGGGTTGGACGGCGGCAAAAACATCCTCTACCGCAACAACGGCGACGGCACATTTACCGACGTTTCCAAGAAGGCCGGCATTGAAGACACGCTCGGCACTTATGGGCTTTCCGTCCTGGTCGCCGACCTGGATAACGACGGCTGGCCCGACATCTATGTCGCGAACGACTCGACTGCTTCGACCTTGTATGTCAACCAAAAGGATGGGACGTTCAAGGATCAAGCGATTGAGTCCGGTGTCGCGCTTTCACCCGACGGCAAGCCGCAGGCTGGCATGGGCGCGGCGGCGGCGGACTTCAACCGCGACGGCCTGCTCGACATTGTGAAGACCAACTTCGCCGGCGACACGGACTCGCTGTACCAGAACCTGGGAGGCGGCAACTTCGAGGATCAAACCTATCAAGCGGGCCTAGGCATCAACACCCGCTACCTGGGCTGGGGCGTGGGTTTTCTGGACGCGGACAATGACGGCTGGCCGGACATTCTTATTTCGAACGGCCATGTGTACCCGGAGGTGGACGCGGCCAAGCTCGACGCCTCCTATGCCGAGCACAAATACTTTTACCGCAACCTGCGCAACGGACAGTTCGAGGATGCGACTGCCGAGGCTGGGCCGGGAATCATGGCGCAGGCAGCCGCGCGGGGCTGCGCGTTCGGCGATTACGACAATGACGGCGACATGGACGTAATCGTAAATTGCGTGAACAGCCTGCCGCAGCTGCTGCGCTGCGATACAAGCGCGGCGCGCGGCTTCATCAAACTGCGGCTGGTGGGCACCAAGAGCAACCGCACCGGCATCGGCGCACGCGTTGCGGTCACGGCAATTACAGGCACGGCAAAAAACCCCGCCGCACCGCTCCGGCAAATCGATGAGGTTCGCTCCGGCGGCAGCTACTACTCGCAAAATGACCTGCGGATTCACTTCGGGCTCGGCTCGGCGGCAAAGGCTGACTTGGTCGAAATTCAGTGGCCGAGCGGCGCGAAGGACACGCTCAAGGACCTGAAGGCAAATGCGTTGTACGTGGTCGAGGAGGGCGGACGCATCGTGCGCACCCTGCCCATGGGCACGCGCCGATAATTTGCTGGCATTTTCATGCTCACCTGAGCGAAGCTGCTATGTCGATTCACCCAAGGGAATATACATGGCGGAGAAAAGAGCAAGCGCTGAACCGCTCCACCGGCGCGTCCACGCCGCGCTTCTACACGATATTGAGCAGCGGGTATGGCGACCCGGTGAGCGGCTGCCGAGCGAGGAAGCGCTGTGCCGGCGCTTCGGAGCCTCGCGCATCACGGTCAACCGGGCGATCCAGGATTTGCAGCGCGCGGGGTTGGTGCGGCGGCGGGTGGGCTCGGGTACATATGTGGAGGCACCGGCTCCCGAAAGCGACGCGCCGCGCTTCGGTCTGTTGATTCCCGAGCTCGGCGGCACGGAAATTTTCGAGCCGATTTGCCAGGGCATGGCGGCTTCGCGGCAGACGCGCGAATACTCGCTGAGCTGGGGTTCGCTGCCCGGCGTGGGCAGCCGGGTGGAAGCCGCGGCGGAGCTGAGTCGCCAGTACATTCGAGAGGGGGTCGCCGGAGTCTTTTTCGCGCCCATGGAACACACGCCGGACAGCGAGCGGGAAAACCGCAAAATCCTGGCCTCGCTGGCTGAGGCGCGGATTCCGGTGGTGCTCCTGGACCGGATGGTGGCGCCGTTTCCGCTTACCGATGCTTACGACTGCGTAGGCATCAACCATTTCGCCGCGGGTTTTGAGATCGCGGAACACCTGCTCCGGCAAGGCGCGGAGTATCCGGCCTTTGTGGCGCGGCCGTTTGCCGCTGCTTCCGTGGCGGCGCGGTACGCGGGCTTCCGCAGAGCGGTCCACGGTCCGCTGTGGGAACTGGAGCCGGACGACGCCGAGGCCGTGGACGCCCTGCTCAAAAGCCGTCCGGACGCGGTTGTGTGCGCGAATGACATCACGGCAGCCATGCTGATGCGGACCTTGCAGCGCGCGGGCATCCGCGTGCCGGAGGACGTCCGCATGGCCGGCTTCGATGACGTCCGCTATGCGCAGTTCTTGCCCGTGCCGCTGACGACCATCCGGCAGAACTGCCCGGAGATCGGCGCGGCCGCGATGGCCGCAATGCTGGACCGAGTAGAGCGCCCCGACCGCCCGGCTCGGACCGTGTATGTGGCGCACCAGCTGGTAGTGCGCGCTTCTTGCGGGGCTGCCCGTCCCTGAGCGGCCGATGTTTCGAGGCCGTCAATGAACGGCAGCCGTTCAGGGGAAGGCTCGGGTTCTTTCCACTTCCCCGCGCCCGGCGCTCGCGGTAAGCTGCTTCTACCCTCGCACGCTAACTTGCTCCCTCAAAAAGGAACTCCCCCCATGTTCTCCCATCGCAAGCATGCTCTTCTTTTCGCTTCCGTTACGCTGGCCGGCACAGCCGCGGCGCAGGACGCGGCCCGATTCACGCGCGTCCCCGGCAATGTGCGCCCGCAAGCCTTGGTTGCGGCCAACGACCGCGGCGAGGTCGACGCCGCGCTCCCGCTCAACCATATGCTGCTCCAGCTCAAGCGCACACCGGACCAGGAAGCCGCGCTCGACGCGTACATCGCCGAGCTCAATGACGCCTCCTCGCCCAACTTTCACAAGTGGCTTACGCCCGCCGACCTCGGCACGCGCTTCGGCCCTGCCGCGTCGGAGATCGAAGCCGTGAAGGCTTGGCTCACCGGCGCGGGTTTCCAGGTGAACTCAGTCGCGGTGAACGGGATGACGATCGACTTTTCCGGCACGGCGGGGCAGGTAGCGGCCGCGTTTCACACGTCCATGCACCACCTTTCCATGAACGGGGAGACGCATGTGGCGAACGTGGAGGATCCCGGCATCCCGTCCGCGTTGACCGGTGTGGTCGCGGGTATCGCGAGCCTGAATGACTTCCGCCCGCAAACCCTGCACCGGGCCGTCCGCACGGCGCACTTTGACCCGCGCACGGGTTCGCAGGCCGCTCCCGAGTACACCTACAGTTCCGGCGGCAGCACCTATCAAGCGGTTGTACCGGGCGACCTCGCGGCCATTTACAGCCTCCAGCCGCTGTTCGCGTCCGGCATCAGCGGGCAGGGCCAAACTATCGTAGTAATCGAGGACACGGACGTGTACTCAACCGCCGATTGGAGCACCTTCCGCTCGACTTTCGGGCTCGCGGGCTACAAGGGTTCGTTCACGCAGACGCACCCCGGTAACTGCGCGGACCCCGGCGTGAACGCGGATGACGGCGAAGCGATCCTTGATGCGGAGTGGGCCACAGCCGCGGCACCCTCGGCGGCGGTTGTGCTGGCCTCCTGCGCCGACACCAACACTACTTTCGGCGGCTTGATCGCGCTCAATAATTTGGTCAACAGCACGAACCCGCCGAAGATTGTCTCCATCTCCTATGGAGAGTCGGAAGAGCTGAACGGCGCGACCGCGAACCTGGCCTATGCCAAGGCATACCAGGCCGCCGCGGCTGCCGGCATCTCGGTGTTCGTGGCGAGCGGCGATGAAGGCGCGGCCAGCTCCGACGCGAACGCCACGCACGCCAGGAACGGCATCACCGTGTCCGGCTTCGCGAGCACGCCGTACAACGTCGCGGTGGGCGGCACGGACTTCGGCGACACCTACGCCGGAACTAATACGAACTACTGGAACGCGAATAACACCGGCACGTATGCAAGCGCGAAGGGCTACATCCCGGAGATTCCCTGGAATGACTCCTGCGCTTCACAGCTGATCGTTCTCAAGTCGGGCTACTCGTACTCGTTCGGGACGAACGGGTTTTGCAACTCGCGTACCGGCCGCCAGGATTATCTGACGACCGCGGCGGGCTCCGGCGGCCCGAGCGGCTGTGCCACGGGTTCACCCGCGCCTTTCTCGCCCGGCGTTGCTTCCGGCTCCTGCAAGGGCTACGCGAAGCCCTCGTACCAGAACGGCATCGTCGGCCTTCCTTCGGACGGCGTGCGCGACATCCCGGACGTCAGCTTGTTCGCGGCCAACGGCGTATGGGGCCACTACTACGTGTACTGCTATACCGACGCGGTCAATGGCGGAGCGCCCTGCACGGGCGCGCCGAGCGGCTGGTCCGGCGCGGGCGGCACTTCGTTTGCCTCGCCGATCATGGCGGCGATCCAGTCGCTGGTGAACCAGAAAACCAACTCGGCCTGGGGCAATCCCAACCCGACGTACTACAACCTGGCGCGCGCGGAGTACGGCTCGGCCGGCAACTCGAGCTGCAACTCGTCGAATGGCGGCGGCTCCGGCCAGTCTTGCACCTTCCACGACGTCACCGAGGGTGACAATACCGTGGTCTGCTCGGGCAGTGTGGACTGCTATCGCCCTTCGGGCACCTACGGCTTCCTCAGCGATGTGAACGGCGGCGCTTACCGGACCACGAACGGCTGGGATTTCTCGACGGGCATCGGCACGGTGAACGCGCAGAACCTGGTAAATCAGTGGGGGACGGTGGCGCACTAAGAGCGGGACATACACCTGGCGGCGCGACTCTTGACGGCGGCGAGCCGCGTCGGCCAGGTATCCCCTTAATCTCCGGCACTACTGCGTCGGCGGTTCTTTTGCTGGAGTCGTTCATTCTCCTCGCGAAGAAGCCGGCGTAAACGGCCGATCGCCTCTTCAGCACTCTGCCAATTTGACATAAGCCAAACTTAGCACTCTACTACGCTGCTTTTGCATGCCTCAGGATGCTCCCGCGCGAGCAATATTTTGAGGCATGTATGCTTTCCGCGAAGGAGACTGCTCCATTTGCGCTTTCTCGTGCCCGTCTTGCTCGCTCTCAGTACCCTCGCCGCCCACGCCGAGGTCCGGCTGCCGCATCTACTCAGCGATCACGCGGTGCTCCAGCGCGACCAACCCGTGCACATCTGGGGCTCCGCCGCGCCGGATGAGGCCGTGCAGGTCGACTTCCACAACCGGCAAGCAAAGGCGACCGCCGACGAACTGGGCCGATGGAACGTGTATCTGCGCCCCGAGCCGGCGGGCGGGCCGTACACGCTGACCGTGCGGGGCAGCAACACCGTCGCCGTGCAAGACGTGATGGTCGGAGATGTATGGTTTGCTTCCGGCCAGTCGAACATGGAGATGCCTTTGCGCGGTTTTCCGGGCTCGGCCGTGCTCAAGAATGGCCCGGCGGAGATCGCCGCTGCGAACCAACCCCGCCTGCGCCTCCTGCGCTTCCCTCACGCGAGCTCGCCCTACGAGCAGCGCGACATCGACGCGAGCTGGACCGTGTGCACTCCGCAAACAGCCGCCGACTTTTCAGCCGTCGCCTACTTCTTCGGCCGCGGGCTTGCGCAAGAGCAGGGCGTCACAGTAGGGCTGATTGACTCAACCTGGGGCGGCACTCCCGCTGCTTCCTGGGTGAGCCTCGACGGCCTAAGCGCCGACCCCGGCCTGATGCCTGTGTTTGCCGCCCACGCGAAGATGGTGGAAGAGCAGGAGGACGTGCCTGCGCTCCAGGCGGAGGAGAGGCGTGAGGACGCGGCAGCGCAAGCGGCGGGCAAGCCGAAGCCGAGCCACCCTTTCCATCCTGATCCAATCTCCTACGCGCCCAGCGGCTTGTTCAATGCGATGGTCGCGCCTGTGCTTCCGTACCGCATCCGCGGCGTGATTTGGTATCAGGGCGAGACGGACAGCGCACTCAATCGCGCGCCTTTGTACGAACCACTCTTCCCGGCGCTGATCCGCGATTGGCGAGCCCGCTGGGGCGAGGGCGACTTCCCGTTTCTGTTCGCGCAGATTTCGAGCTTCACCTCGACGCCGCAGGAGCATTGGGGCGTGATTCGCGACGCGCAGCGGCGTGCGCTAGGGGTTGCGAACACGGCGATGGTGGTGACGCTCGACGTAGGCCTCGCCGACAATGTGCATCCGCCCGACAAGCAGACCGTGGGCGCGCGTTTTCTGCTATCTGCGGACGCAGTTGCCTACGGAAAGCCCGGCAAGTGGAGCGGTCCGCTCTTTCAGCAGGCAACGCCGGAAAGCGGTGCGGTGCGCGTGTACTTCTCACATGCCGGCGGGCTTGCGGCCAAAGGCGGTTCACTCCAAGGGTTTGAGCTTGCCGGGGCCGACCACCGGTTCCGTCCGGCGCAGGCATCGGTCGAAGGGGAAACCGTAGTTGTCCGCGTTGAAGGCTTGGTGAATCCCGAATATGTGCGCTATGCGTGGGCTAACTCCTCGCTCGACGCAAACCTGTACAACAGCGCAGGGCTGCCGGCCTCGACATTTACTTCGGAGCGGCATCCCGCGGTGCAGTAAGTGGGCTACCATGGCACCTATGCCGCGCCGCCTGCTCGCCTGCCTGCTTGCCTTCGCCGCCCCCGTGATCCATGCCCAAGCGCCACTGAAAGTCGCCATTGTCGGGCTCACGCATGGGCATGTGCTGGGATGGTTTCAGAACCTGCCCGAGCACCCCGACATCCAGCTGGTCGGCGTGTCGGAGCCGGATGCGGAGCTGCGCGCGCGTTACGCCACGAAATTTCACCTCGCGCCCTCGCTGTTTTTCCCGAGCGAGGCCGACATGCTTGCCCATACGCAGCCGCAGGCGGTGCTGGTGTACACCTCCATCGTGAAGCACCGCGAAGCGATCGAGGAAGCCGCCAAGAAACACATCGGCGCGATGGTCGAAAAGCCGCTCGCGACCACTCTGGCCGATGCGCGCGCGATCCAGCAGACCAGCGAGCAATATCACGTCCCGGTGCTGGTGAACTACGAAACGACCTGGTATGCCTCGAACACCGCCGCGGCGAAGCTGCTGTGGTCCGGGCAGATCGGCGACCTGCGCAAGCTGGTGGTGCACGACGGCCATGAGGGACCGAAGGAGATCGGCGTGGGTCCGGAGTTCGCGAACTGGCTCACCGACCCGGTGGAGAACGGCGCGGGCGCGTTGTTTGATTTCGGCTGCTACGGCGTGGACCTGGCGACCTGGCTGATGCACGGCGAAGCGCCGCTGACCGTGACGGCGGTGACGCTCCAGATCAAGCCCGCTGTGTACCCCAAGGTGGACGATGACTCAACCATCATCCTCACCTACCCCCACGCGCAGGCGATCATTCAGGGCTCGTGGAACTGGCCGTTCAGCCGCAAGGACATGGAGGTGTATGGGGCCAAGGGCTACGTGGACACGGTCGCGCTCGACGGCTTGCGCATCCGCCTGCCGGGGCAGAAGGACGAGCACCCCGAAACCGCGCCCCCGCTCGCGCCGCCGAACGACACCCCGCTCCACTACCTGGCGGCGGTGCTGCGGGGTGAGAT
>CAXTUV010000149.1:0-897 GCA_964247445.1 uncultured Acidobacteriaceae bacterium
GCCTGGGCCCGCACCGGCGTGGAGATGCGCGCTGTTCTTGGCGAAATCCTGACCGACGACAAAGCCCGCGAGCAGCGCGCCGCGCAGGGGCTCGCGACCGTGCGCGCCCGGCACACCACCGTCCACCGCGCCGAGCAGCTGACCGAAATCTTCCGCGAGGTGCTGACGTGAAGATTCTCGCGTTCGGCTCCTCGCTCTTGTCGAGCTATTGGAATGGCGCAGCAACGTATTACCGGGGCGTGTACAAGTATCTCCATGCGCTCGGGTATGAGGTTGTCTACGCGGAACCCGACGCCTACGACCGGCAAAAAAATCGCGACTACAATCGGGTTCCATATGCGCGGTCGGTGGTGTATCAGCCAGGGGCGTATGAGGATGTCCTGCGGGAGCTTGCGCCCGGAGCCGACCTGCTGGTCAAGCATTCCGGCATCGGGGTAGACGACGCGGAGCTGGAGCTGCTGATCCCCCAATACCGCGCGCCCGGCGCGCTTGCCGCCGTCTGGGATGTGGATGCGCCCGCGACCCTGAGTCGCGTCGAGGCCGATCCGCGCGATTCGTTCCGGCGGGCGCTGCCGCAGTACGACGCCGCACTCTTGTACGGCGGAGGTCCGGAAACCGTGCGCCGGTACAAAGCTCTCGGCGTCCCGGTGTGCGACGCGGTGTGCAACGGCTTGGACCCGGACACGCACCACCCCGAAGCTCCCGACCCGCGCTATGCGTGCGACCTGGTCTTCCTGGGCAACCGGCTGCCCGACCGCGAGCTTCGCGTGGAAGAACTTTTCTTGCGGGCCGCCGAGCTCGCGCCCGACCTGTCCTTCGTCCTGGGCGGCGAGGGCTGGAGCGGCAAGCCGATGCCCCCGAACGTCCGCTGGCTGGGCCACGTGCCCACGCACGAGC
>CAXTUV010000149.1:907-5196 GCA_964247445.1 uncultured Acidobacteriaceae bacterium
CTGCTCGGCCCGCATGGTGCTCAATATCAACCGCGCGTCCATGGCCGTGGTGGGCTTCTCGCCGCCGACGCGCGTGTTTGAGGTCGCCGGGGCGGGCGCGTGCCTGATTTGCGACGCCTGGCCGGGCATCGAGGCGTTTTTCGAGCCGGGCGAGGAAATCCTAGTCGCCAAGAGCGCCGAGGAGGTCGTCGCGCACCTGCGGCGGCATAGGGCTGAGGACGCAGCGCGGATCGGCGCGGGCCTGCGCCGACGCGCCCTCCAAGACCACACCTATGCTCAACGCGCCGCGCAGGCGCACGGTATTCTTCAGCCTTTGTGGGTGGCGCGGCAGGTCGGCGTATGAGGATCAGCGTTCTCGGCCTGACGGTCAGCTCCGCCTGGGGCAACGGCCACGCCACCACCTACCGTTCTCTGCTCGGGGCGCTCCATGCGCGCGGGCACCAAATCCGCTTTCTGGAGCGCGACGCGCCCTGGTATGCCGAGCACCGCGACTTGCCCGCGCCCGCCTTTTGCGAGCTGACGCTTTACGACGAGTGGCCCGAAGGCTGGCTCGCGCGCGCCGCGAAGGAGTCCGACCTCATCCTCATCGGCTCGTACTTTCCCGACGGCGTGGCCGCCTTTGCCTACCTGAAGGAGCACGCCCGCGCGCCGATCTTCTTCTACGACATCGATACACCTATCACCGTCCAGCGCCTCCGGGCGGAGGGCGCGACGGAAGCGCTTCGCGCCGAGGACATCCCGCGCTATGACGCCTACCTAAGCTTTACCGGCGGGCCCATCTTGAATGAGCTCCGAAGCAGCTTTGGCGCGCGGGAGGCACTGCCGCTGTACTGCTCGGTCGACCCCGCCGCGCATCAGCCTGAGCCGGTCAACGAGCGGTTCGCCTGCGCCCTGAGCTACCTGGGAACCTACTCCGAGGACCGCCAGCCCAAGCTCGACGCGCTCTTTGTCCAGGCTGCTGAAGCACTCCCCGGCGATCGGTTTCTCCTTGCCGGGGCGCAGTACCCGGACGCGCTCGGCTGGCCCGGAAACGTGTGGCGCTTCCCCCACATCCCGCCCGCGGAGCATGCTTCGTTTTACAGCTCCTCCCGTTTCACGCTCAATCTCACACGCGATTTTATGGTCCGGGCGGGCTGGTCGCCTTCGGTGCGATTGTTCGAGGCGGCGGCTTGCGGGGCGGCGATCATCTCCGATTCCTGGCCGGGACTCAACGCCCTGCTGACCCCGGGTGAAGAAATCCTGCTTGCGGAGACCACCGCCGACGTGGTTCGCATCCTGCGCGAAACCACCCCAGAGCAGCGGCGAGCCATCGGGCAAGCCGCCCGCGCCCGCATCCTGCGCGAGCACTCGAGCGACCGCCGCGCCGGGCAACTGGAAGCCATTGCCGCCGGCGTCCACGTCCTTGCCGGCTGAGGCGCTCGCCCGCGCTTACCGGCATTTGGAGGCGCGCGAAGTCCCGGCCGCGCTCGCCGCTTTCGAGGGTGCGTTGCAGCAGGGCGCGGATGCGGATGCCTGCGACGCGGGCCGCTGGCAGTGCTTGGCCCTCCTCAACCGCTACGAGGAAGCCTGGGCTGTCAGCGATGCGATCGCCGCGCGCGTACCCGGCCCGTTCTCCGACGGGCAGCCGCTCGCGGGTCGGCGCGTGATCGTGCGCTGCCTCCATGGTTTTGGCGACGCGCTCCAAATGGTGCGCTACGCCCTCTTGGCTGCGCGCGCAAACGGCAGGGCTGATCTTCGAGGCACACCCTGCAATCCTCCCGCTGCTCCGGGCTTGCGACGGCGTCAGCGAGGCGATCACTTGGGACCCTCCGCCGGCGGAACCGCCGGTGTGGGACGCGCAAGTGGAGATCATGGAGCTGCCGTGGATCATGCGGACCGTGCCCTCGCTGAAGTCGTATCTGCGGGCTGAAGGGCTCGCCGCAAGCCCGGAAACCCAAGCGCTGCTGGCCGCGATCGCGGAACGAAAAACGACCCGCCCGCAGATCGGCCTCGCCTGGCGATGCTCGGACTGGAACCCGCACCGGTCGGTTCCGCTCGATGTGCTTGCCCGTGCCCTGCCCGAGGCATGCGATCTGTACAGCCTGCAACAGGCAGGCGGGCCGGAACTGGCTGCTTTTCCGCGCATCCGCGATGCGGCAGCGGCTTTCCCCGACTTGGCCGTGCGGATGGCCGCACTCGACGCCGTAATTACGATCGATAGCGTCCTGGCGCACCTCGCCGGAGCGCTCGGGCTGCCGGTGCTGCTCCTGCTGCCCTTTGCCGCGGACTGGCGCTGGGGCTTGGAAGCGCGCACGCCCTGGTACCCGCGAACGCGGTTGTTTCGCCAGCCTACACCTGGTGAGTGGGTCGCCCCGGTTGCGGCGGCGCGGGAGCATCTTACCCGGATGTATGGACTATGAAGCAATCGTGCTCGGCGCGGGCATCGCCGGGCTTGCGGCCGCGCGCCTGCTGGCCGAGGCCGGCAAGCGTGTTCTCGTGTTGGAAGCGCAAGACCGGGTCGGCGGACGCATCCTTACTCGGTATGTTCCCGGCATTGCCGCGCCGGTCGAACTCGGTGCTGAGTTCATTCATGGCCGCCCGCCGGCTCTTCTGGCGCTGCTTGCCGAAGCCGGCTTGGAGACCTATGAGGCCAAGGGCGAGCAGCTGTGTTTCACGGACGGCCATCTCGGCACCTGTCCTGAAGACGCGGGCGCGTGGGCGCTGCTTGACCGGCTCTCCGCGGATGCGCCGGACGAGAGCTTCGAGGCGTTTCTCGCGCGGTCCGGCGCAAGCGAACGAGACCAAGCCCGCGCACGCGACTATGTGGAAGGCTTTAACGCGGCCGACAGCCGATGCATCGGTACGGTAGGCCTCGCCCGCCAGCAAGCCGCCGAGGAGGCGATCGGCGGCGGGCAAAATGCGCGGGTTTGCGCGGGCTACTCCGCGCTTCCCGAGTACGTCCGTGACCGCGCGCTCGCCGGCGGGGCGGAGCTGCTGCTCCGGACGCCCGTGATGGCGGTCGAGTGGCGGCCCGGCGCGGGTACGATTCATGCCGAGGGAGGCCGCAGCTGGACTGCTCCAAAGCTCATCTGCACGTTGCCGTTGGGCGTCCTCCAGGCCCGCGCCGTTGCGTTTTCGCCCTCGCCGGTCGAGCCGTTCGCGGCCGCGGCGCAGCTCGACCCGGGTCAGGTGCAGCGCATGGTTCTCCAGTTTCGCGGCGACCCCTCGTTCCCCGAGAGCATGCATTTTCTCTTCGCCAACCCGCTGCACCCGCCCACGTTCTGGACCACCGCGCCGCGCCCGAGTCCGCTGCTGACCTGCTGGGTGGGCGGTCCGCGCGCGCTCGCGACAACGACAGCCGAGAGCTTGGAAGCGAGCGCTCGCGCCGCGCTCGCCCGTATCTTCAGCCGCGAACTGCCGGTTGAGGCCGCGCACTTCCACGACTGGATGGCCGACCCGTACACACGCGGCGCGTACTCCTGGGCCCCGCGTGGGGCCGCCGACGCTTATGCCGCGCTTGCCGAGCCGGTTGAACAGACGCTCTTCTTCGCGGGCGAGCACACGGACACCACCGGCCACCCCGGCACGGTGCACGGCGCGCTCGGCTCCGGGCTGCGGGCCGCCCGGCAGGCGCTCGCCTAGCGTCCGCGCGGCATCCCATCACAAACCACTGTTCCCCGAGGGAAGTCACCTATGATCCAGTCCGAACTGAAAACGCCCCTGGACGCGCGCACCCGCATCGGCGCGGCCTACACGGGGGGGCAGCCGGCCTCGCCCGGCGAGCCCGCGCCTCCTAAAAAAGCCCGCAACCCGTGGGTCGTCGCCTCCGCCCTGGGCCTCGTGTACGTCTTTCGCAAGGAAATCTTCGGTCCCGCCGGCCTCCTGTTCGCGGCCGGGTTCCTCGCCGCCAAGCAGGTGAAAACCGGCAAGCTGCCCAAGGTTCTGCAAAACGCCTTCGGCGGGCTGGTGGAAGTGCAGGCGACCTTCACCATCAACAATCCGGCAGTGGAGCTTTACGCTATGTGGCACGCGGTCGAGAACTCGCCCAAGTGGATGGAATCGGTTCGCAGCGTCACCATTCACCAAGGCGATCCGAAGGTGTCGCACTGGGTCATGGACCTGCCCGGCGGCGCGCAGCTGGAGTGGGACGCGGAGTGGACGGCTGAAGAGCCGGGCGAGCGCCTAGCCTGGCGCACCATCGGCGACCCGCAAGTGCCCGCGGCTGGGCAAATCTCCTTTGAGGCCGCCGCCAGCGGCCGAGGCACGGTGGTTCGCGTGAGCCAGCAAATGCTGATCCCCGGCGGCAAGCT
>CAXTUV010000149.1:5206-7358 GCA_964247445.1 uncultured Acidobacteriaceae bacterium
CACCCCGGGCGGCTTTGTCAGGGAAAACCTTCGGCACTTTAAGCAGCTGGCTGAAGCGGGCGAGGTCGCCACCACCAAGGGGCAGCCCGTGGGCAAGCGCGGCGCGCTCACTGCGATCTCGCAGGCGATCCAGGGCGACCGCGAGCAGCAGGTCATCTCGCCAACAACAGGCACGATCGAACACGCGGAGGTGGCATAGTGAAGGCGCTCTGTTGGATGGGCAAGGAAAAGCTCGAAGTGCAAACCGTCGCGGACCCGAAGCTGCTGACCCCGCACGACGCCATCATCAAAGTCACCAACACCGCCATCTGCGGCTCCGACCTTCACCTCTACGACGGCTATATCCCGACCATGCAGCCCGGCGACATCCTGGGCCATGAGTTCATGGGCGTGGTCGAGGAGGTCGGGCCCGAGGTCAAGAAGCTCAAGCGCGGCGACCGCGTGGTGGTCCCCTTCACCATCGCCTGCGGCAACTGCTTCTTCTGCCAGGACAAGCTGTGGAGTCTATGCGACAACACCAACCCGAATGCCGCGACCGCCGAAGCGTTCTACGGCTATTCGGCCTCGGCGCTCTACGGCTACTCGCACATCTACGGCGGCTACGCGGGCGGGCAGGCGCAATACGCGCGCGTTCCATTCGCGGATGTGGGCCCACTCGTCGTCAACAACGACATTCCGGATGACAAGCTTTTGTTCTTGACTGACATCTTCCCCACCGGCTACCAGGGCGCGGAAAACGCGAACATCCGCGAGGGCGACACGGTGGCTGTATGGGGCGCGGGTCCGGTCGGCATCTTCGCCGCGGCCAGCGCGTTTATGTTCGGGGCCAAGCGCGTCATCGTCATCGATCGCTTCCCGGAGCGTTTGGAGCTTGCCAAACAAGTTGGCGCGGAAACCCTCGACTACTCGCAGCATGAGGTACTCACCAGCCTGCGGGAACTGACCGGCGGCCAGGGGCCGGATTCAGCCATAGACGCGGTTGGTTTGGAAGGTCACGGCACAGGTCCGGGCGGGCTGTACGACCGCACCAAGCAGACGCTCAAGCTCTCCTTCGACCGACCGACCGTGCTGCGGCAGGCGATTCTCGCGGTCCGCAAGGGCGGCACGGTGTCGTTCCCGGGCGTGTACGGCGGGCTGATCGACAAAATCCCGTTCGGGGCCGCTTTCGGCAAGGGTATTCACATGAACATGGGGCAAACGCACGTGATGCGCTACCTTGAGCCCCTGTTCGAGCGCATCGAGGGTGGCGAGATCGACCCGAGCTTCATCATCTCGCACCGCATCGGGATCGAAGAAATCCCGGAAGCATTCCGCATCTTCCGCGATAAGCAATACGGCTGCACCAAAGTCGTGATCGACCCATGGACGGACCGCACAGGGGCGCTTGTGCCGAAGGACGGGGCACAGAAGCAAGCAGCATAACAGGGAGGCTCCGAGAATCTCGGAGCCTTTCTCTTTAAGGACCTGCTTCTTGAACCCTCATCAGGTTTGCCGGCGAAAGCAAAAGCAGATCCTTTGCTGCGCTCAGGATGACACTTGGTTCCCTCGGGGTGGCGATCCTGAGCAGCGCAGCGCGTTACATCTCGTTCCACTGCCCTTCCGCCTTACGCCCCAACCCGGTCAGCGCGGTCAGGTCCTTCTCGGTCGCCATGGCACCGGGAAGCGGGGCGCGTTTGCGGGTGTCGGGCGCGGGCAGAAACCGGTTGACGAGCGAAAGTATCTGGGCGGTAAGCGCAGGCGCAAGCTGCGCCGTGCGGGCCGCGAGCGCCGCCTGCGGGGTGATGCTGAACTCCGTTTCGCCTGTTTTACACGCCCGCAGCACCCGACCCGCAGCCCCATACGCATCGCGGGAAACGCCTGGGAGCGAGTCGCCCAGGTTGAACCAGCGGAACTCCTCTGCGCGCCGACCCACCACCAGCGCCGCCTTGGGCGAGCCCGTACGCAAAAGTCCGGGAGTCACGGTCGTCACGCGTACACCCTTGGCCTGCACCTCCGCATGAAGCCCCTGCGAAAACCCGACCGCCGCGAACTTGCTTCCCGAGTAGGGCAGCAGGTGCGGAAACGCGACCTTGCCGCCGATGGAAGCAATGTTGACGATCGCGCCTTCGCCACGCGCCAGCATCTCCGGCAGCAGCGCCATCGACGTGTACAC
>CAXTUV010000150.1:0-7346 GCA_964247445.1 uncultured Acidobacteriaceae bacterium
AACAAAGACCTCGCCTGCGTGGCTTGGTAACTCCAGAGCAGAAACCCGAGTTTCCCACATTTCAGGTGTTATCCCGAGTAACCGTTTCGGGGCTCTCCGCATCACCGACGCCCTTACCGCGCGTTATCTTCGCCTACTTTCAAGACAGCCAGGAACGCCTCTTGCGGAATGTCGACCTTGCCGATCCGCTTCATGCGCTTCTTGCCTTCCTTTTGCTTGTCGAGCAGCTTGCGCTTGCGGGAGATGTCGCCGCCGTAGCATTTGGCGAGCACATTTTTCTTGATCGCCGATACGGTTTCACGCGCGACGATCTTCGACCCGATCGCGGCTTGGATCGCCACCTCGAACATCTGCCGTGGGATCAGCTCACGCATTTTCGACACGAGCGCGCGGCCGCGATCGTAGGCGAAGTCACGGTGCACGATGATGGAAAGCGCATCGACCGGCTCGCCTGAAACCAGGATGTCGAGCTTCGACATCGGGGAGACCCAGGTGCCGGCCAGCACGTAGTCGAGCGAAGCATACCCGCGCGAAACGCTCTTGAGCCGGTCGTAGAAGTCGAGCACGATCTCGTTCAGCGGCAACTCGTAGGTGAGCTTGACCCGCGTGGCCGACACATACTCGAAGTTCTGCTGGCGGCCGCGCTTCTCCTCAACCAGCTTAAGGATGCCCCCGACATACTCCTCGTTGGTGAGGATGGTCGCGGTGATCACGGGCTCCTCAATCTGCTCGATTTCGGTCGGCTCCGGCCAGCGGGATGGGTTGTCGACTTCGAGGATTTTCCCATCAGTCAGGGTAATGCGGTAGCGCACGCTGGGGGCGGTGGTAATCAGGTCCAGGTCGAACTCGCGCTCCAGCCGCTCCTGGATGATCTCCATGTGGAGCAAGCCCAGGAAGCCGCAGCGGAACCCGAAGCCGAGCGCGGCCGAGCTTTCGGGTTCGATGGAGAAGGAAGCGTCGTTGAGTCGCAGCTTTTCAAGCGCGTCGCGCAGCAGCGTGTGCTCGTGCGAGTCGACCGTGTAGATGCCGGCGAAGACCATCGACTTAATGTCTTCAAACCCCGGCAGCGCCGATGCCGCGGGCCGGGACACTTCGGTAATCGTGTCGCCGATCTTGGTGTCCGCGACATTTTTGATGGTCGCGACAAAGAAGCCCACCTCACCCGCGGAAAGCTCCGCGATCTCGACCGGCTTGGGTGTGAGCACGCCGAGCGACTCAACGTCGAACTCGCGCCCATTCGACATGAGCCGGATGCGCGCGCCCTTTTTAAGCCGCCCATGGATGACGCGCGCCAACACGATCACGCCGCGGTAAGGGTCGAACCAGGAGTCGAAGATCAGCGCCTGCAAGGGGGCGTCGATGTCGCCGACCGGCGGCGGCAGGCGATGGACCACGGCTTCCAGGATGTCCGGCACACCCAGGCCGGTTTTCGCACTGACCGGCAGCGCGTCGGTCGCGTCCAAGCCTACGGACTGCTCGATCATCTCCTGCGTGCGAGCGACGTCCGCCGAGGGCAGGTCGATCTTGTTGATGACCGGGATGATCTCCAACCCGTTCGAAATGGCGAGGTAGGCATTCGCGAGCGTTTGCGCTTCCACGCCCTGCGAGGCATCCACCACCAGCAGCGCACCCTCGCAGGAAGCGAGCGAGCGTGAAACCTCATAAGAAAAGTCGACGTGGCCGGGAGTGTCAATCAGGTTGAGCTGATAGGTTTTCCCGTCCTTGGCCGGGTACATCATCCGGACGGAGTGCGCCTTGATCGTGATGCCGCGCTCGCGCTCTAAGTCCATCGCGTCGAGCACCTGCGCCTGCATCTCGCGCGCCGTGAGCGAGCCCGTGAGCTCGAGCAGCCGGTCGGAGAGCGTGCTCTTTCCATGGTCGATATGCGCGATGATCGCGAAATTGCGGATGAGGCTGGTGTCCATCAGGGGGTTGTTAGAACTTGAGTCTACCATCCGGGTTTCGCGCCTCCAGGCCGCTAGAATGAGAGGCGTTGATGCGTTTCCCTGCCCTGTTCGCGCTGCTGTTCGCGCCCGTGCTCGCGCTGGCGCAGGCGACCCCGCCGCCGCATGCGACTAATGCCCAGGATGCGCTCCTGATCACCTCTGTCGAGCAGGCCTACGCCGCCGGCTTGGCCGCGAACGAAGTGGGCGACCACGACAAAGCCCGGCAGCAGTTTGACCGCGCGGTGGACCTTCTGCTCCAAAGCGGCGCGGACCTGAAGACCAACGCCCCGCTCGCGGCCGAGCTCGACCGGGTTGTGGACTCGATCAACACGCTGGAGCTGGACGCGCAGAAGACCGCCGAAGGGCCCGCGCCGAAAGACGACGCCCCGGTCGATGTGGCGAACGATGTCACTTTCCCGGTTGACCCCAGTATCAAGGCGCAGGCGCAGGCGGAGCTCCAAACCACGCAGTCGGACCTGCCCTTGGTGATCAATGACTACGTCGCGAGCTACATCAACTTTTTCTCGACCTCGGGGCGCGGGCGCGGGACCATCGTCGCCTCGCTCCAGCGTGCCGGCAAGTACAAAGCGATGATCCAACGGGTGCTGAAGGAAGAAGGCGTGCCGCAAGACCTGCTCTACCAGGCGGTCGCGGAGTCGGGCTTCCGGACCTCGGTGGTGAACCCGAAGTCGGGCGCGGCGGGCATGTGGCAGTTCATGCCGTTTGACGATTTTGGACTGGCCCGCACGGGCTGGTTTGACGAGCGGTTCGACCCTGAAAAAGCCACGCGCGCCTACGCCCGCGACATCAAGAACACCTACCGGCAGCTGGGCGACTGGTACCTGGCTATGGCCTCCTACGACTGGGGTACGGGCAACATTCAGCGGGCTGTGCAGCGCACCGGCTACGCGGACTTTTGGGAGCTGTACCGGCGCAACAACCTGCCGCAGGAGACGAAGAACTACGTGCCCATTATCCTGGCCGTCGCGATCATGGCGAAAAACCCCAAGCAGTACGGCTTGGAGGGGATCGTGCCGGACGCGGCGGTCGAACCGGATACGGTTGTGACGCACAGCTCCGTGTCGCTCGCGCTGGCTGCCGATGTGACCGGGAGCACCCTGAGCTCCATGGAAGAGCTGAACCCAAGCCTGCTGCGCGGGCGCACGCCGCCCGACCAAAGCTACGAGCTGCGCATCCCCACGGGGGCGACCGCGATCTACAACCAACGGATCGCAGAGATTCCCGAGGACAAGCGGGCGCTGTGGCGCTTCCACACGCTCACGTCGGGAGATACGCTGGAGACGGTCGCGCGGGAGTATCGCAGCTCTCCGTCCGACATCGCATTTACTAACCAAATCAGCGAGAGCGCCTCGCTCGCCGGTGTCCGCTCACTGATAATTCCGGTCGCGCCCGCGCCGGTTGCCGCCGCGCCGAGCCTGCGGGCGGCTGTGTACCGGGTGCGGCGGGGCGATACGCTGGTCAACATCGCCGACCGCTACGGGGTATCGGTAGCCTCGCTCGAACGCTGGAATCATCTGCCGGGCCGACAGGTGAACGCGGGCCGCAGCTTGTATGTGGCTGAACCAGCGCACCTTGCCGGCGCGGCGGTACCGACCCGCGTTCGCGGTCTTTCAGCCTCGGTCCGGGCAGCTCACCCGCGCGTTTCCGCGTTGAAGCGCCCGCGCCGCTGAGTTTGCCTCGCGGGGCTCCAGCAGCGACGCGTCGGCCCTGTTCGGCATCCCACTTGTACTCAAAACGAGGAGCCATCGCATGCAGGACGATTTGAAGCTGTTTGCCGCCGCCTACGACGACCAGGAACCCGAGGAAGACAACGACGACGAGGAGCTGGAAGACGACGACCTCGATGAGGAGGACGAGGAAGAGTCCAGCGCCGATAATGACGAGGACGACCTTGAGGACGACGACGAAGATGAGGATGAAGACGAACTGGACGACGAGGAAGATGACACCCTCGACGAGGATGACGAAGACGAACTGGAGATAGATCCGGAAGCGGATGAGCTGGACGATGAGGGGGAAAAGAAGTAGCCGCTGCCTCGCCCAGTAAACGCTCGCCCATAGAGGAAAGCCCGGTCGAAAGCCGGGCTTTCCTTTGAACTACGACTTCTTCTGCTCCGTCGCTAACTCATCCAACACTTCAGAGCTTGCCTCCGAAGGATTGACCCCGGTCCACACCTTGACGATCTTGCCTTCGGGATTAATCAAAAAGGTGTTGCGCTTCGCGATCTTGAACCCGAGATAGTCGCCGAGCGAACCATACTGCGGCGCAACCTGCTTGTTGGCGTCGCTCAGCAGGTGAAAGTTCAAACCTTCTTTCGCGCAAAACTCCTTGTGCGAGTCCACCGAGTCCACGCTGACCCCGACAATAACGGCGTTCGCCTGCTCGTACTTCGGGGCGTCCTGCTGGAACTTATGCGCTTCCAAGGTGCAGCCGCTGGTGCCGTCCTTGGGATAGAAGTACAGAACCACCCATTTGCCATGGAAGCTCTGGAGGCTGGTCGGCTGCCCGGTTTGCGAGGGCAATGTGAAGGTTGGAGCCTGCTGCCCGACTGTCGGTACCGCCGCGTCCGCCGCGAATGCCCGTACGCCCAACAACCCCGCCGCTACCGCCATCGCCGCTGCCAGTGTCAAAGTTTTCGTCATTGTGAACCGCCTCACGCCTCATTAAAGCACTTCCCGTTCAAGACGCGGAATCCGCCACGGCATTCTCCTCGGAAACAAGGAAGTCGCATCCGTGCAAGTCTAGAAAGGCCTCTTCATCCGGACGTACCCGCGCCATGTACTCCGGATCTGAGAAGCACCGTCCCAGCGACTCCACATCGTCGAACCAGAGCTCCGTGATGCCGTCATATTTCGGCGGCGGCATGCCAGGCAGCTCTACCGGCAGCGCATGCTGCTGCACATACCGCCGAACGGTCTCGCGTACAACCGGGGTGGCCATGAACAGGCCCGCATGCACCCCTTTGTGGTGAGCAACGAACTCATCCTGAGTAAGCGACGCTTTTCGTTTGAGTAAGATCGTGAACTTAATGATGTCGGACTCTCCTACCGCGATCGCTGCAATAAAAACGTGACCTGCCCGGTTCGTAACTTCTTGAAGCGTACGCTACGGCTTTGTTGCCGGTTGACATTGCGGCCTCATGTTGCCCTGCGTGGGCGCACTCACGCCGGGATTTACCGCGGGCATTTACTCGCGCGCGAGTCCCACGATTGCAATGCCGGCCTGGTCAGCCCGCGCTACCAGCCCTTCGCGGTCGAACAGCAGCGTGCGCCCGGCCTCGACCGCTAGGCAGCGCGCCCCGGCCTGCGCCATGGCTTCCACCGTTGCGACCCCAACCACCGGCACATCAAACCGCAAATCCTGCTTGGGCTTCGCGACCTTCACTACGGTCAGCCCTCGGTCAAGCGTAGACGCCGCGTCGGCAAGTGTGCCCATGAGCGCCCCCGCACGCGTGATCGCGGCATCGGTGCCTTCCATAGCTTCGACCGCCACGCACGCGCCGCTCGCGACCACCACCGTCTGCCCGATGTCGAACCCCGCGATCCCGAAGGCGACGGTCCGCCCGTAGGCGATGTCGGCCCGCTCCTCCGGTGTGGGCGCGCGCGCAGTCAAAACCCCCGCGGGCGCGAGCATCGGTTCGAGAAAAGCAGTCGAAGGGATTAATTCAATGCCCTCATCGCTCAGCACTTTCGCGACCGCGCCCAGCAGCATGTCAGTGTTTTTCATGCGCAGCGAAAGCAGCAGCTTCGCCAGACGCCAATCCGGACGGATGCTCGAAAAGATCTGCTTGTGCTTGACCTGGCCGGCCATGACGGCCCGGCGTACGCCCGCGCGCTGAAAGGTTTCGATCAGGCGCGACAACTCGCCGAGCGACAGCCAGTGGACCTCGACGCCTTCGCCGGGCACCATGGCGGGGTCGGTTTCTTCCTTGATGGCCGCGACCACGACCTCAAGCCCTTCGGCCCGCGCCGCTTCGAGCAGCAGAAACGGGAACCGCCCGTTGCCCGCGATGAGCCCCAGTCTCATTTCAGCACGCCGCGCGCGGAGCTCTCGATAAACCCGAGTAGGTACTCCACATCCTCGGTCGAAGTGCCTTCCGACCGCAGCTTTTCGACCGCCTGCGTGGTATTCATACGCGCGGCAAGCAGCAACCGAAACGCATGCCCGAGCGCCCGCAGCTGTTCCGGACCGAAGCCCTTGCGCGCGAGGCCGACCTTGTTCAGGCTGTAGGCGTGCACGTCGCGCTTTGCGCTGGTGAGCGAATACGGCAGGACATCCTGCGTGATGGTCGTACCGCCGCCCACATAACTGTAGCGCCCGATGCGGCAAAACTGGTGCACCGGGCATAGCGCGCCGACCGAGGCGTGGTCCTCAACGACGACATGCCCCGCGAGCGTCGCGGCATTAGCGAGGATGCAGCCGTCGCCGATCACCGAGTCGTGCCCGATATGGACGTACGCCATGATGAGGCAGCCGGAGCCGATGCGCGTGGTGCCGCCCCCGCCTGCGGTGCCGCGCGAAATGGTCACGTACTCGCGAATGTCGTTCTCGTCGCCGATGTGCAGCCCGGTCGGCTCGCCCGCGTACTTTAGATCCTGCGGCGGGACACCCAACGCGCAAAACGGCGCGAACTTGTTTGCCCGGCCCGCGCGTAGGCGTCCCTCGAGCACCACATGCGAGACCAGCACGCACTCTTCGCCGAGCACCACATCCGGCCCCACCGTGCAAAATGGGCCGACGGTGCAGGAGGGCGGCACCACCGCCCCCTCGGCCACAATCGCAGTGGGGTGGATGCTCACTCGATGGTGACCGCCTGGGACTCCTCGGTGAGCGGGGCGTCGTCAACCTCACCGGAACCGGTGAGGTCCGATGCTTCCGGGTCGGCGACCAGCTTCGGTTTCGCGGTCATGGCCGGCACGCCGCCGCCCTCGCGCTTGATGAGCTGGCACATGACCTCGGCCTCGCACACCACCTGGCCGTCGACGCGGATGGTGCCTTGGAGCTTGACCGCGCTCGACCGCAGGCGGAGCACCTTAGCCTCAATTTCGAGCACGTCGCCCGGCACCACCGGCTTGCGGAACTTAGCTTTGTCCACGCCGGTGAACAGCATCAGCGTGTCCTCGGGCCGCTCGAAGTCGAGCAGGATCAGCACGCCGCCCGCCTGCGCGATGGCCTCCACCTGCAGCACGCCCGGCATGATGGGGTAGCCGGGAAAGTGACCCTGGAAGAAGCCCTCATTGATGGTGACGCATTTGCGCGCCACGATGCGCCGGCGCGGTTCGACCTCGAGTACGCGGTCAATCAAAAGAAACGGGTAGCGGTGGGGAAGCAGCGCCATGACGGCGGAAATGTCATGCAGCGGTTTTGCAGGGCTTGCC
>CAXTUV010000151.1:0-7346 GCA_964247445.1 uncultured Acidobacteriaceae bacterium
GCGCTTGGTAATGAGCTTGAGATTCTAGAAACGCTACAGGAAGAGCGAGAATAATCTTGCGATATGGATCACTCTAGGTCCATTGTTGGAATAACGAAGGCGAGTCCTTTGCTCTCAGTAGGTTTCCAGCGGCTAAGACTATCTTTCGCGTTTTCTAGCTGAACATCAGATAGTTTGAGACTCCTGAGATGTTCGAGAGCTGTTGGTACTCTTTTACCTTGAGCTAAAAACAGATATTTAAATGCTCTTACTAAATTCACTTTTAGACCCCTTCCAGGGAGCGAGAAGCTCTTCCCAACTTCAAGCTGAGCCTCACCGTTGTCATGTTCCGCTGCATTTAACCACCAGCGTGCGGCTTCATGCCAATCATTCCTTAGCACACTGCCTTCTGCGTACATTGTTCCTAGCTCCAGTTGTGCTTCCGAGTTGCCCTCATCACCATATTGATGAAGAAGCTCTAAACCTAATCTAATATTTTTTAAGGTGCCTATACCTCTTATCAGAGTCACCGCATAATTCACTTGGGCTAATTCTATTCCAGCTCCAGCTGCCAGACGATATAGTTCATGGGCTCGACCAGGATTTGCTGGTCCCGCTATACCCTTTGCAAGCATGTTTCCGAGATTATAGTGCGAACCTGCGTCCCCGCCTTGAGATGCTTTCTCGTAAAAGTATTTAGCCTTATTCAGATCAACGTTAACTCCCCACCCGTTTTCGTAGACACAACCCAAATATGCTTGAGACTTAAGATGACCTTGCTGCGCCAACCGTAAGAGCTCCTCAATTGCGTGAGAATGGTGATTATTTCTCATGTATTTCAGCGCCAACTCAAACTCCGCTGCCCACGACATTGTCAACACTCCGACCGGAAAATGACGTTCCAGCGGTAGACTAACGCAAGAACATCTTGTGTTCAACCGTGGTCAGTGAGAGTGCAGCCATGCTAAGTAGTTGTCCATTATGGCTTTCGCAACAACATCAGCAATCTCAGCTGTATGTCTTGGTACAAACAGCCAACGATTGAAGCCCAACACGACTAGCGCGATTCTTGGCCCAGCAAGGTTCTGCTGGTAGCGGATGTTTTGATCCGCTGTAACGATAATATCGAAACCGGCATTCTCCGCGGCTTGCAGGAGGGTGCCGTTGCTGAGGCGCGCCCACCCGAGCTGGGCTGAATTTTCGACCCGATGTGCCAAGAGAAAGCGCTTCAGTCCCTTCGGCACGTTCTTTCAAAGAGAATGCGCGCTATGGCGAACCTGCTCCGCGTAAGACAGTATCGTGTGCACGTCTTCTAGAGGGACGTCGAACATGTCTGCGATCTCTTCTTCCGTCACGCCGTCCTCAAAGTTCTCGACTACGGCGTCGGCCGACAATCGCCAGTCCCGGACAGTAGGTACCCCACCCAGCTTCTCGGCATTCACTTCAACAATGGAACAGCCGGACCAATCAATACCAGACATATTGCTTCCCGCACCGCGATCTTACATTAGCCTTCTCGGAACTTTTCAGTCGCGTAACGCCGCGATCAGCTTCTCGTTAAACGCCGGCAAGTCATCCGGCTTTCTGCTCGTAATCAGGTTGCCCTCGACGACGACCTCCTCATCCACCCACTCAGCCCCGGCGTTTTTCAGGTCCGTTTTGAGCGAAGGCCAGGAAGTCATGCGCTTGCCGCTGACCATGCCCGCCTCGATCAGCGTCCAGGCCGCGTGGCAGATCGCGCCTACCGGCTTGCCGCTTTGCATAAAATCGCGCACAAAGGAAACGGCTTGGGGGTTGAGCCGAAGCTTGTCAGGGTTCTGCACGCCGCCCGGCAGCAGAAGCAGGTCGTAACCGCCGATTCTTACCTCGTCCACGGTCTTGTCGACCTTGACCGAGTCGCCCCACTCGGTGAATTTCCAGCCCTTAATCTTGCCCGTTTTGAGGGAGATCACCTCGGTAGTCGCGCCTGCCGCGTCCAGCGCTTTACGGGGCTCGGTCAGCTCCACCTGTTCAAACCCTTCGGTCGCGAGGATCGCGACCTTCTTGCCTGCCAACTGCTGCGCCATTGAGGGTGCTCCTTCTGCTTCGGTAAGACGACCCGGAACACAACCGCGTTGCCGCCGCATCTGAAGCGCACAGGACAGGAGGGTACGGGTGAAAGCAAAAGCGTGGGTGGGGGTAGCGGCCTTGGCGGCGGTGGCCGGCTGTAGCGGCGGAGCCGGCGACGTGGGCGGCTCGCAGATTTCCGGCGCGGGCAGCACCTTTGTATACCCGGCCATGACGCGCTGGATCGCCGATTACGGGCAGAAAGATCCGGGTGTGCGTATCAACTACCAATCCATCGGTTCGGGCGGCGGTATCCAACAGGTCAAGAGCAGCACAGTCGATTTTGGAGCGTCCGACGCGGCGCTGACCGACGAGCAGCTTAAGGACTACCCGCCGGTCGTGCAGATTCCGGAGACAGCCGGGCCAGTCTGCATCACTTATAACCTACCCGGCGCGCCCGCAAACCTTCAACTGTCCGGCCCCACCCTCGCCGGGATGTTCCTGGGCGCGGTCAAGACCTGGAGCGACCCGCGCATCGCGGCGGACAACCCGGGCGTGAAGCTGCCCAACCTGCCGGTCGTGGTGGCGCACCGGGCTGACGGCAGCGGCACGACCGCGATCTTTACCGATTATCTGTCCGCGGTCAGCCCGGAGTGGAAAACAAAGGTCGGCGCGGGCAAAAGCGTGAGCTGGCCCGTGGGCCTGGGCGGCAAGGGTTCGGAGGGTGTCACCGGACAGCTGAAGCAATCGCCGGGGGCGGTCGGCTATGTGGAGCTAACCTATGCCGAGCAGAACCACCTGCCGGAAGTGAAGATCAAAAACGCCGCCGGCGCGTATATAGGGCCGACGGTATTTGGGACCACCGCGGCGATTGCCTCCTTCACCAGGGAGCTTGCGCAAGACCCAAGGCACTCAATCGTAAACCCGCCCGCTGCTTCGAAAGATGCCTACCCTATCGCCGGGTTGACCTTCCTGATCATCCCGAAAGATGGAAAGGACAAGACCAAGCGCGCGGCGCTGAAGAAGTTTGTCGCCTATGTGGTCAATGAGGGGCAGGATACGGCGGCAAAGCTCGACTACGCGCCCCTACCGGAGGCGGTGCGGGCGTATGACGCGGAACAGCTGAAGCAGCTGCGGGCGGAGGGGCAGCCGCTGCCGTGAGTGCTACCAAATCGAGTCAACAACAGCCTGCACGGAAACCGCATGGGAGCCGACGATGAACTCGTCCACTGCCTCCAACTTGGCGGCCTTGTAGCGAAAGCAAACATGGTCTACAGGATCGATGACATAGATGGCCGGCACACCCATGCTCTCAAAATCGGCCAGCCTAGGAAAAAGGCGGCCAAGCCGATCCTCTGGGCTGAGCACCTCAAAAGCGGCCAAAGGGGGAACTACCGTGACATCATCCAGGGGAGCCTCCGCATCCAGCACGGCAACGTCAGGAATCCTATACCGCCGCTCACCTGTTCTGGTACGCAGCTCGCCGCGGACGCGCATACCCCACTCCCGCACACGTATTCCTAGATAGATCAGCAGGGTTGTTTGCCATGCGGAATGCTTCTGTTCGCCCAAGTTCCGCTCCTCGATGACGCCGTCGATGTATTCCACATCGGGCTCATAACTGGTGCGCAAGTACTCTTTCACGGAGACAACGGTGGTCGCCATATGGGCCTCTTCCCAGCTATCCTACGCCCCTTCACATCACCTCGGGCGCCGCGATCCCCAGCACCGCGAGCGACCGCACCAGCGTGCGCTCGGTGACGGCGGCGGTGGCGAGCAGCAGGGCTTTGCGCGCCGGGTCGGGTTCGGTCAGGATGTGGTGCTTGCGGTAAAAGCCGGAGAACTCCTGCGCGAGCGCAAAGCAGTGGCGGGCCAGGTGGGCAGGCTCGGCCGTCTCGCGGCACTGCTCCAGCACCAAGCCGGTTTTCGCGGCGCGCAGCCACACCTGCCAGATGCTGTCTTCGATCGCGCCCGTGAAAGCAAAGCTCGCGAGCGCGGCTTCGGGCGTCATACCAGCCTTGCGGAAGACCGACCGCACCCGCACCACCGCATACTGAAGGTAGGGCCCGGTCTCGCCCTCAAACGCGAGCGCGTCCTTGAAGTCAAACGCGATTACCGTGTTGCGGGTGAACTTGAGCATGAAGTACCGCAGCGCGCCCACGGCGATCTGCTCCGCTATTTTTTCAGCCGCGAAGGGCGCAAGCTCGGGGTTGCGCGCGGCAACCTCGGCGCGGGCGGAGGCGAGCAGGCGGTCGATCAGGTCATCCGCCTTCACGCCGAAGCCCTTGCGGCCGGAAACCTCGATATAGGCGCGCTCGCGGTCCTCCTCGGACACCTCGTAGCCAAGCTCCAGCGCGCAGCGCGGGGTGAGCGCGACCATCTCGTAGGAAAAGTGCGTGTAGCGCGCCGCCTGCTCCGCGTAGCCCATGCCGCGCAGGGCCTCGATCACGTTCGCCTGCGGGTCGGATTGGCGGGCGTCGATCACGTTGTAAATCGCTTCCGCTCCCCCGAAGTGCGGGTGCTCGGGCTCGCCTTCGGTCGCGGTCATCCAGCAGATTTTCTCCGGATACCGGTAGAACGGCCGGTAGGCGAAGTCGCGCCCCAGCAAGCCGAATTTCCATAGATGGTAAGCGATGTCCTTACCGACATAGGTCACCATACCGTTCGAGCGGACGATCACCTTAGCGTCCTCGTCTGATTGGGTTTCCAGGCCTGCCCGCCTCATCACCCAGCAGCCCTTGTTTTTGCCCTCCGTTTCAAGCCGCAGCACGCCGCGCTCCTTCAACTGCGCGAACGCCGCGTCCCAAAAGTGCAGGTGTAGGATTTCTGACTCGCGGGGCAGCAGGTCGTACTCAATGCCGAGCCGCTGCATGGTTTCGAGGTGCCGGCGCACGATCGCCGTCGCGACCCGGTCGGCGATGGCCGCCGTCTCATTGCCGCCTTCCTCAAGCCGATGCAGGGTGTCGAGCCGCAGCTGTTTGCAGGCGGCGGTCTCTTCCGGGGTGCCCGCCGTGTACCACTGCGAGGTGCGGGCGTATAGGTCCCAGCAGGCGTAGTCGATGCGCTCCCGCAGGTTAGAGATCCACTCCTCAGCCGAAGCGAGCGACAGCCCAAGCAGGTGCTGGAGCCCGACCACGATGTCGGCCACCTGCACGCCGGTGTTGTCAATGTAGTTCTGGACCGAAACCCGGTCGCCGGTCGCGCGCAGCAGGCGCACAAAGGTGTCGCCCAGGATGGCGTTGCGTAGATGCCCGACGTGCGCGGCCTTATTTGGGTTGATGCTGGTGTGCTCCACCAGCGCGTGCCGCGGCTCGCGGGCTGACGCTTCCGGCGCGTCCACGGCCAGTTCCCGCGCGAGCGCGGCCCGGTCGAGCCGGGCATTCAGGTAGCCCGCGCCCGCGACCTCGAAGTTCGCGAAACCCTCCACCGGGCCGAGCGCCGACACGATCTCCTCCGCGATCTTGCGTGGGGCTTTGCGGAGCGTGCGCGCGAGCTCAAGCGCGATGGGGGAGGCATACTCCCCCATCGCGAGGTCGGGCGGCTGCTCGACGGGGATAGTGTCGCGGTCGAGCCCGTACAGCGCGAGCAGTACGGCGCGGAGGCGGGCGGCAAAGCGGCGCTGCAAGGTTAGGTACATTCTCGGGCGAGTGTAGCAGGGCGTTTAGGATAGGGAATGGCGTCCTGAGCAGCAGACCGGGCGGCCGAACGAGACCATGCCCGAGCCGAACCCGTTCTACCTCACCACGCAGATTTACTACGTCAACGCGCGCCCGCACCTCGGCCATGCCTACACCACCATCGCCGCGGACGTGATCGCGCGACGCGAGCGGATGCTCCGGGGCGCATCGTTCTTGGCTAATGCCAAGGACAAAACAGTTTGGTTTTTAACCGGAACTGACGAGCACGGGCAAAAGATTGAGCGCTCGGCGGCTATAGCGGGCGAGGACCCGCAGGCGTTTACCGACCGGGTTTCAGCGGAGTTCCGCGGGCTGTGGGACCGGATGGGACTCACCTATGACGATTACATCCGGACAACGGACGAGCGGCACAAGCGCGGCGTCCGCAAGTTGTGGAATGTGCTCAAGGAGCGCGGATTTCTTTACAAGGGCACGTACACCGGGCAGTACTGCATTTACGACGAGCTGTATGTCGAAGCCGGCCCCGGCGCGCCCTGCCCCGACTGCGGCCGCCCGACCGAAACGGTGAGCGAGGATAACTACTTCTTCAAGCTGTCGGCGTTCGAGAGTAAGTTGCTGGAGGTGATTTGGCAGCCGGAGCTGGGCGATACGGAAGCGGACAACGCTCACAAACTAGTTATCGAGCCGGTACAGCGCCGCAATGAGGTGCTTTCGTTCATCCGAAGCGGTTTGCGTGACTTATCCGTTTCGCGCGCAAGCTTCAAATGGGGTATTCCCGTGCCAGGGGACGAATCGCATGTGATTTATGTCTGGCTTGATGCGCTGGCGAATTACATCACCGCGCTGGGCTACGGGTCGGACGACGAGAGCAACTTTCACAAGTTCTGGCCCGCGCAGCTGCACATTATCGGCAAGGAAATCTCACGCTTCCACTGCGTGTACTGGCCGGCGTTTCTGCTGGCCGCCGGGCTGGCACTGCCGAAGGGGATAGTAGCGCATGGCTGGCTTCTTTTTGACCAATCGAAGATGTCGAAGTCGCGTGGCAACATCGTCCGGGCGGAGACCATACTAGACGTGCTCGGAGCCGATGCGCTGCGATATTTTTTACTGCGCGAGGTAGTTTGGGGGCTGGACGGCTCATTCTCGTTTGACGCATTAGTGCAGCGATACAACTCCGATCTGGCGAACGGATATGGAAATCTAGTTCGTCGAACGCTAGCAATGGTAGAAAAGTATTTTGGTAGCGTGATTCCCGAATGGGCTGGGCATCACTTTCCTGAACTGCCGATTGCGGCAGGTGAATGCATAAGGCTGTGTGAAGTTTTATTTGCAAAACAGAAATTCTCAGCAGCTCTCGAAAGCATTTGGCAGCTTATTAAACAAGCCGACATTTTTATAACAACAACTACACCGTGGAAGGATCAAGTCAGTCTAAGCCCTGAACAGAATCAAGATCGTCGCGCAAGCATTCTGGCCGATGCTTGTGAGATTGTTCGCATTGTTACAGCACTTGTACATCCAGTTATTCCGGAAGCCGCTGGAAGGGTTTGGACTCAGCTCGGTCTGAGCGATATCAAAGACTTGAATTTATACTCTCTGCGCTGGGGAAGTGAGTTACGCGGGAAAGAACTCGGCCAACTCGGCCCCATCTTCCCCCGCGCCGACAAGAGCACAGCCGAAAGG
>CAXTUV010000152.1:0-4744 GCA_964247445.1 uncultured Acidobacteriaceae bacterium
ACTCATTGAGTGTGTCGAGGAAGGTCTGCCCGCAGCGGGCATCCATATAGCGATGCAAGCCCCAGGAAGCTTTGCTGTCGTTGAAGCCTGCCCAAGCGCCCCCGACTATGATCTTGTCTGGATGGTCGGCACGCATCGTTTGATAAAAATCGTCCAAGTACTGCTGCCCCCAGTTGCTCCCGTCTGAGGTCCAGTTCCGACTGCCGGGCTGCACCCAGGCATAAAAGCCGTCAAACGTTTCGGCATCGCTGCCGGGTGCATTCTCCTGGATGAGCAGAGGCGCGGGATTCCAGCTTTCAGTTTCCCGGCGTATGCGCTTCCAATCCGTGTGGCCGCCCTTTGGGAAGATGAAGATGACGGGCCTGCCTTGGTAGGTAAGGTATGCATTGCTGCCCTGGGTGCCTGGGGCCAAATACGTGTCGCGAAACATACGAAACTCGGAAAGCGCTTCGTCGGTCGCGCCGTCCTCCTCCGTCGTTTCGTCATACATCATGGCCACTTGGAACTTCTTTTCAGCGGCCATTGCTTGAACGAGTGCGTAGGTGCGGTCATTGAACGGTTCACGATTCCCATACCAATCGATAACAAAAGCGCTGATACCGAGTGTCTTCGCTGCGTTGATCTGTTTCTTGATTGTCTTCGGATCGTGCGAGTCGTAACCGACATCGATGTGGTCGGGACGCCCAAACCAGGGCTCATACAAGGCAAGCGTAATGGGGTGGCCATTGACGGCGTGATATTTCAAATGTGGTAGCTGGAGGGTAGTGGAACCGGAGCACCCACGGAACAGGAAAGCGAGAACAAGGCAAAAAGCGCTGACACGCTCAAACATATTGAGTAGTTTAAACGCAAGTCTATCCCAGAGCGTTTAGACATGACCCGCCAGCTGTACTCACCCCGGGGCCGGCAACGGCGCGGCTGAAAACCGCGCCGTTTCTTTACCGATAGGTCAGATTGAAATTATCGACATAGGTAGTGTTCGATGCCTGGTGATAGTTGCCGTCCATTTGGTAGTTGACTGTGACGCCCCACCAGTTGCGCGGCACGGAGAACGGCTGAAAAGTTCGATTGATCGCCGAAGTTATACCGTTTACGGTTACAGAGCCGTAAGTCACTGTATTATCGTCCCGGCGCTCCAGTTGCAGGGTGACATGATTCCATGCGTTATTGTTCAGGCTGCAGCCGATACCGGTTGAAGTCCACTTCGCATGAACATTATCCCAAACATCCCAGGTCCCGTCGGCCAGGTGGTCACACTGAGTACCCCAAATCATGCCCGCGCCGTTCATGTACATCGAAACATCAAATTCAAGAGATTGGGTGATGCTCCAATTGGTGACATAGACATAAGTGTCATAAGTAAAGTTATGAATAGAAGGCAGTAAGGTATGGCCGCTGTCGGGTAGGCCCTGCGAGGTGTTGTCGCCGATCAGCGGATTGGTCCACAGCACATCTGAATACGGGACGGACCCGCCGATGTCGAATCTGGTCGCATTGCCACTCAACGAAGGCTGGTCAAGGTGTTGATATTGAGACCAGTAAACGCCGGAGCATCCGGAAGAACAGACATCATAAGTCGGCGCAAACTCGCCGTAGCCGGTCCAATGCGGGCTCGCTTGAAGATTGCTTAAAGTGTGACCCTGCGGAGCGACTTCTGTGCCGCCCTGCACCACATTGACGTGAACGGGTGTGTAGCTCGCACCTCCGCAGTAATCCCACTCTTCCACAACTGTGTTATGCGCGCCCGGGCTCACGGGCAGAGTCGTGCTCAACGTCGCACCGTAGGAAACAAACTCTAAAACGTTGTCAACGTAAATACCCATGGACGCCACACCTCGAGAACAGGTACTCGTTGAAGCTGTGGCATCATACTGAATGGTGGTCGTGACAGTGGATCCGTTTACTGGAGTTGTAACGTTTACACTCGCAAGCGCGGATGCTGTAAACGCACACAGGGCCGCGATGACAGCAAGGTGCTGTTTCATTGTCGTCCTCGATATGGTAGGTAAGCTATAGAGCAGCCGAGGGCGCAGGCAGTGGTTGCATACTCGCAACTAACTGCCGTGCTGCTCGGATTTTGCTGCTAGAGGGATAATACCTAAGGAATTGCCGAAGGCAACCCTCTTTAGCCATTATTTAGAAAAATTTTGACAAGCAGAAGCAACCTGTATCCTTAGTTAGGAAAAACTTCTCGCATCCAGCAATATTTTCCTGCTGCAAAGCAAAGAAATGCTCGCCGACTCTTATAACCTTTTTTTGTCTTCCCTATGTGATTTCCAGCGCGGACGTATTGTATTCGGCAATACCGAGCGTCTTCCGAGATAAAGAAGCTTTGTGCAATCAGCAAGGTGTAAGCTGCCGCGGCAGCCATTACATGCCAGTTTTACTTAGGAAGTGTCTATTATTTACCGGTCCGGGCTTCCCCGCCCTGCAACAAGCGGACTTTCCAACGGACCTCGGTTGGACTAAGCACGGCGATGTAATGTGCATTCTGTTGTACGGAGGCGACCACTTTCCCATCTGTGCTTATGAGTTCGACGGCGTAGCTCATGTCATCGCCAAGTTCAACGGAAAGCCCTTCGGGTGAGTAAAAGAGAATACGAATGTTGTGGGCGAGGTCCCGATAGCTCGTGTGCATGCCTAGGGCGGCTTGCTCCGAGATGGCCTCACCAAGGATTTCGCGGGCTTTGCCGGTGAATGCCGCATCAAGCAACGCGGGTTGATCGGCGCGAAATGCATGATCCATGGCCTGCCAGGCCTCGAGGTAATCACGCAACACAACGGTTCGGGTCTGTTCAGCAAGCGGGTGCGGTCCGTCCAGCTTGCCGGGGACAACCTGCACTGTGGGCTGTTGGGTAGCCGAAAAGATCGACGCAAGCAGGATTGACAGAGTGGCCGCGCATCGCGGAAGGGTCATAAACGAAGCTCGTTGCCGAGCACGACGCCGCTGGCAACAGTAATGTGTGCCCCCGGATGCGCCGGCAGCTCGGTTTGAGCGATTCCGCGCTTAAGCGGAACATCAATCGTGGTTTGTTCGCTGCCGTGGGATTCTGTGAAGGTCACGATCGTGCCATCGGGTACGGCATTGCCTTTGCAGTCGCGAACCGGGTCGGTGGCCAGGACGACCTTGCCGCCCGATGCCGGGCGTCCGCTTACATGCAGTGAACAGGGGTCACCGGGAACCTGCTGAATGATACGCGTACCTGTAGCCTCGCCCGCGCGCGCGACGAGCTGCGCGGCACCCTCCTTGCCGGAGGAATTCATCTGTGTCCAG
The DNA here is from genome assembly GCA_964247445.1 of uncultured Acidobacteriaceae bacterium. Taxonomy (GTDB): domain Bacteria; phylum Acidobacteriota; class Terriglobia; order Terriglobales; family Acidobacteriaceae; genus EB88. Next base: position 3,275 of record CAXTUV010000152.1, read on the forward strand.
GCCGCGCCGTTAAGGCTGGATGTTTGAACTTGGCCCGGAGCAGTGGACAGGGAAAAGGTGACCGGAGTCGGCGTGAGAATGAGGTTGCCGTAGATATCAAACAGGTAAAGCGCGCCGCTGATGCCGTTGGGAACGGCGACAGGAAGGCGGGATGGTCGGGCAAGAAGGCTCATCGTCACGGGCACACGCCCGGGCAGCACGTCCAGCGCAGCCGTTTGCACCCCTGCCGTATCGCTCGTGAGAACAATCAGGTAGTGGCCGGCATTCGTTAGGGTGCCGGCAGCAAAAACAGCGGCTTGCCCGGCATTCACCTCACGGCGGAAAACCTGAGCCGGACCGAGAATGGTGACTTGCGCTTTTCCGGTGCCGCCTGTCTTGATCGTTAAAGCTTGCCCGGCGCCGATTGCCGCAGGCATAGCAGGAATTTGGGAATATCCGGCTGCTCCGGAGGCCACACATGCAAGCAACATACCTGCGAAATGTAATGGGATCACTGTTGTTTCTCCGCCGTGTAGGTGGCGACGATCGCCCGCTCGCTGGCGATGCTGGGAGCAAGATCGACAGGCACGGAGATGCTGAAGGGCACGGGCTGTTGAGGAGCCAGAGCGCGGTCGACGTACTGGCTTGCAACCCAAACTAGCTGACCGTTTTTGCTGTAAAAGGTGCCGAGAACATGGGCCACGTTCACGTACTCGCCGCTTTGGTTGACAAGCTGGCCGGAGAATGCCGGGTGGGGAACCGGATTGAACTGTTGGTTTTCAATCGCCACGACAGGGTCGGCCGAGGCAGGCACGAGCTGTGACACGGGGTCCATCCGTATACTGGCCACCGAGGAAAGCGAAACGCCGGGGAAAGGAATCAGAAACGGCGTGACCTGCTTCGGCAATAGCACGTGAGAAATCTTATCGAAGGTTTCGGCGCTCGCGACGGGCTCCCCATTCTTGGCCTGGAGAGTTGCTTTTATCGTGACGTACGCGGGGATCACGTCCTCGTTGAGGAGTTCGCCCAGAATGAAAACGCCTTCGCTTCGCTCGATGGGATGCATATCGACGATGCGGATGTGTGGGGCTTGGACATCCTGCGCGCCCCAGTCGTCACCCGCGCCGCGATAGATCACATCCCAGCGCAAATAGTTGACGGGAATTACTTGAGGCGGCACCACAGGTTCCTTGACCAACGGCCAATCAGCCTGCCAGCGGCTGCCGTTTCGTACCAGGTGAATGTCGCGGGTTTGGACCATGATGCCTAGAACCGTCGACCAGCGAAGCCGCAGCTCAATATCAGCCTCGGCATCCGAGGCGCGAAGCGGATGTAGCTCATAGCCATTGAGCGTGGCGTAGGTGCGCAGGCTCAGGTGCTCGCCGGTCAGGTCGTGTTCGAAATCAGCTTCGCTGAACTGCGCCTTATTGTCGAGCTCCGCATAAGCGGCGGGCCAAGCGCGGCGGCCGAGCTCCTCAGCAAGATTGTGGA
>CAXTUV010000152.1:4754-7334 GCA_964247445.1 uncultured Acidobacteriaceae bacterium
TTCAGGGGTAGCGGGCGGCCGCAACTGGCTGGAAGTGCCGGCATACGCCAAAGTTGAGCTGCCGGGTCGAAGCGTGCCGACGAGAATAAAAAGGGCAGTGGCACCGGTAACGGCAAAAGCAAGCAGCGTCGCTTTGTTCATGATGCGACCTGGGCGGAGATTTCTTCCGGAACATGAGCCGGGGACGTGGAATACTTCCGCTCGACAGCCGGGCGCTCGCGCAAGAGCACGAGAACCAGAATCGCGAGCAAACTACTGCCGAAGGGGAGAGTTCCCCAGAGCAGGCCCTGCCATGGCGGCGGAATTTGCGAAACGTTCATTGGCGTGGCGGGAGGGACTCCTTCCTTGCTCCACACAGCGATTGAGCCCTCATTCAGCGAGTCGACCTGGCGCCATCCAGCGAAGGAGAGCAGAGGGTCGTAGTAAAAATCTTTCACGAAGACCCATTTGAGGCCATACGCATCCGCATGATTAAGGATGGCGCTCAGGGCGTCGAGCCCGTCCGCGCCGAAGTATTTCGAGCTGGTCAGCGCGCCGGCACCGTGTTGCGTGAGTTCGGGCAAAGTGCGGCCGGAGTTCCACTCTCCGTCAACAGTGCCGGCATCGGTGAGTACGGCAAGGCGGGCGAGCTTATTGCCGAAACCGAGTGTGAGATAGCGGTACTGGTCGTGACCGTCGCGGTCCAGCCAAGCGGCAACGGGGTCGACCTTGAAATCCTCAGCGTCAGCGGGGCGATACGTGGACCAAGCTACAGCGAACCCACAGGTAAGCGCGGCCGCAACCGCCAGAAATACGGTGGCAGGCATGCGCGCGCGCGCAACCAACATGGAGGCCGCCAAGCCGATGAAAGGAAGCGCCAGCAGCGTACCCCAGTAGCAAAAGCGTTCCATAGTGAGCACTTCAAAAGCACGTCCGAGAAGCAAATGCGCAACCGGGGTGGTGCCGCCTAGGCCGATCAGGAAAGCCAGCCAGAAACCGAACAGCAAGGGCCGGAGACGCGGGACTTTTGAGCCCTGGACTACGATAAAGGGGAGTGCCAATACAGCAGCTCCCCAGGGGATCACAAAATAGTTCAGTCCTGCTTCGGGGCTGAGAATATAGTTTGCGCGGCTGGAATGTGGAATCGGCACCTGGGTGACCGGATTGTGAATCAGCGCGATCCAAAAGGGCAGCAAGGTAAGGGCGATGGCTGCGCCGGCGGTTCCGGCAAGCAGCACTGTGCGGCCGGCGAGTGCCGCAAGCGAGACGCGCTCGCCGCCTTCGCGGTCTATGAAAGCCAACGCAAGCACCGGAAGCGCGTAAAAGAATGAACCGAAGAGCAGCGTGGCATGGTGGGCCGCCGCGGCAGCGGTGAAAAGAACGAGCGCTTTCAAGAACGACCGGGCCCGGCCTTGACGCAGCCATTCAAACATATAAGGAAGAGCATTCAGGTAAATGGGCGCGGCGGAGGTGGTCGCAAGCTGGCCGGCCGAGTAAACCAGGAAACTTTCCGAGCCGAGAAAAATGCTCGCGAGCGCGGCATAGGAGGCTGCGCGCGCATCGACCCAGAGCAGCGAAAAGCGGTAGACGCCCAGGACCAGCAGGAGGATCGCAATGAGCTGCACTGCCATGTAGGCCATATCCAACCCAAAGATGTACGACAGCACGGCGATCCATTGATGAGGAAGCGGTGGATACGTAGTCTGCGAAAAACCCGCGTACCATTTCGTGTTCCACGGATCGAACCAGTGATGCACATAATGCGCGGCGAAAAAGATGTGGAAGTTCGTGTCGTATGAGTGGAGCGGCAGCTTCATGAGCATGAGCGGCAAATGAACAGCAAGCGCCGTCATCCAGAGAAAACTCAGGGGAATGGGCCGAGTGAAAGCTGAGGCGGGTGCGGTGTCCTGCAAAAGATCCCTCGTCACTGGAAACAGCAGGGGATTTGTCTCCATCCAGCAACGTCAGAGTACCGCAAGACGAACGGCTTCTACAGCGCAAAAGGCACGCGGGGTTACTTTGGGGTTCGCCGCAGAACGTTTTGCGGCTCCCCTGGAGGGTACTCTGGGCTAGGCTAGAATGCGAACTGGTGAATGGTCGATTGAGCTTTCGCGTTGCACACCTGAAGTTCTTTTGCGCCTTTTGCTTGATCGCCGTCTGCCGAGGAACCAGGGCGCAAGTGTATACGCTAGGTCCGCAAGGAGCGCAGACCACCACCCCGCCGAAAGCTCAAACTCCCGAGCAGCCTTCGCTCGGCTTTGGAACCAACATTCAGAATGCGCGCCTTGCGAACTCGGCCGAGCAGGCGCTGGCACGCGGCGATTATGCGGCGGCGGCCGACCTGGCCTCCCGCGCCGCGAGGGCGTCCTCTAATGATCCGCATCTGTGGTTTCTTCTGGGTTACGCGGAACGGCTCCAAGGCAAAACCGGTCTTGCTGCGGAATCCTACCAGCGCGGTCTGCGCTTGCAGCCGAATGCGATCGAAGGGCTTTCCGGTCTAGCGCAGACCTACAGCCTGATGGGCCGGACTAATGAAGCGGAACAACTGCTCAAGGAGGTCATCGCGGTCGATCCGCAGCGCAAGGATGAGCCGCTGCTGCG
>CAXTUV010000153.1:0-6667 GCA_964247445.1 uncultured Acidobacteriaceae bacterium
GCTTATCCATCATGCCGGTCAGGTGGATGCCCTGGTAGCCGAATGCCGGGGAAAGCTGTAAGTACCCTTTCGACCCGTGGATGCGCGCGAACCCGTCCATGCTTGCGCCGTAGGTGGTGTTGCAGCTCGCCACGATGCCTGAGGGGAAGCGCATCGTCCAACCCACGTTCTCCTCGACCTCGTTAAATCGGCCATCCTTGTCGATCACCGAGGAATACGCGGACAGCACCTGCGGCTCCTCGCCGGTCAGGTATCGGCAGGCATTCAGCGAGTAAATGCCCGTATCCATAAGTGGGCCGCCGCCGGCGAGTTTGCGATTGAGCCGCCACTCGCCCGGCTGGATGTTGAAGCCGTTCGCGCTTTCAATCGCCTGCACCTGCCCAATCGCGCCCGATCGGATCAGCTCGATCGCGCGCAGGTTTACCGGCTCCAACTGGCAGCGGTAGGCGATCATCAGCTTTTTATTCGCCTGCGCGCAGGCCGCGATCATTGTTTGCGAGTCCGCGACCGAGGTGGCCATGGGCTTCTCGCACAACACATGCTTGCCGGCCTTGGCGGCGCGGATGGTGAACTCGGCATGCTGCGAGTTGGGCAGTCCGATATAGACCGCGGCGATCGCCGGGTTGTCGCGGATGCGGTCGTACTGCTCGTAGGTGTAGATCAAGCTTTCCGGGACGCCGTATTTGGCCGCGAGCGGCTTGGCTTTCTCGTCCACATGGCCGGTCACCAAACCCGTGCCCTTGCTGTGCTTAGACGGCAAGATGCCGGGCATGAAGTGGTCGACCGAGATCCTGCCCAGGCCCACGATGCAGTAGCCGACCGGCTCGATCGCCTGCTCTGTTTGCGCCGCGCCGGCCCGCGCCGCCACCGCTGCCGCCGCCAAACCCAACCCGAACTCCCGCCGCGTCCAGTGCATACTCGCTCTCCTGTGCAGTCAGATGTCCTCCCGCGCTCCGGCGTCATCCAATGCTGCTATGCATCCGTGGCTTGCTTCTATCCTCATCCTGACGACAACAGCCGGAGCCGCGACTCCGCAGCTCCAACCCCCGCCGCCGCCCGCGGGCGCGCTCCAGGTGTTTTTTGTCGACGTGGAGGGCGGGCAGGCAACGCTGTTCGCGACCCCAGACCACCACGCCCTGCTGGTTGATACAGGCTGGCCCGGCCACGGCGGCCGCGATGCCGGGCGGATCAAGGAAGCCATGCGCCTGGCCGGGGTTACGCGGCTCGATGCGGTTCTCATCACGCATTACCACGATGACCACGTCGGCGGCGTCCCGGCGCTCGTCAAGCAAGTGCCGGTCGGGTTGTTTCTCGACCACGGGCCCAACCGTGAGGACTTCCCGCCAGACAAGCTCGGGCCCTTGGACGCCTACAACGGGCTAGTCAAGAAGAAGTACCCCCGGCAGTCGCTCGGAGTCGGGCAGGCGCTGCCGGTGCCCGGCTTTGAGCACGCGACCGTCGTGTCTTCGGACGGCAATGTGCTGAGCGCACCCCTGCCCGGGGCGGGCGCGCCCAACCCAAACTGCCCTGCGACCCCCGAGCCCGCCGACGCCACCGAAAACGCCCGCTCGCTCGGCTTCGCGCTCCAGTGGGGCCAGGCGCGCATTCTCGACCTGGGCGACCTGACCCGAGACAAGGAGCAGGCGCTGATGTGCCCGGTGAACCGGCTGGGCCGCGTGGATCTGCTGGTGGTTTCGCACCACGGCTGGTCCCAAAGCTCGAGTCCCGAGCTCGTCCACGCCATCGAGCCGCGGGTGGCGGTGATGGACAACGGGCAGGTCAAAGGCGGGTCGATCCCGGTGTTCCAAACCATCGCGTCCACGCCTGGCCCTCCCGCACTGTGGCAGCTCCACCACTCCAACGAAGCCGGCCCGCTGAACGCCCCCGAGCCGCACGTGGCCAACCTCCTAGGCACGGCGCAAGGCCCGGACCCCGGCTACCTCCTGCGCGCGACGGTGACCCCGGAGGGGGCGATCACGATGTGGAACTCGCGGACAGGGATAGTGGAGGTTTTCCCACGATAGTACCTTTGGAAAACAAAGTTGGCGTCCGATTCAGACGCTTTTGAAAGAGTGGAGCTAGCAGCACACCCTTTTCACAAGGACAACCTATGCTCGCGCACTCCTTCGCGAGGCGATGCGTTCTTGCCGTCGCTTCCTGCCTACCCGCGCTCTTTTCGTCGATAGTTCTTTCCCAGCAAGCTGTGCCGCACGCCATAGGCGGCAGCATTTGGATTCCACTGGATAGGCCTGATTTCATCAGCTACAAAGGCAATACTTGTCCCAATGCCTACGATGTTACGGGGACCAATCCGGATAACTGCCTGATTCGGAACGCCATGCAATGGATTGTCGACAACAGCCCGGCGGGCAGCGGCTATTACGGGCTCGAGTTCCCGGCAGGGAAGACCAGGCTCATCTCAAATGGATACACTGCGGCTGTTTCGACGCTGGTTACCGGAACCGCCGGCAGCACTCCAATTACCGCCCGGATCTCGATGCGCGGCGCTTCAAACGGTGCAACGGTGCTGGTGTCGGACTAAGGCGCGGGCAGCGTCATCGGCGTGCTGAATGCGGGAGATTGCCATGGCGCTCCCGGGGATTGCGACGTCACGCTTTCCGATTTTGCGATCCTCGGGCAGGGGCGCAATAGCACGGGCGACGGCATTGAAATTCTGAATACAACACATGTTCACGTCCTTCGCGTCACCGTGAACGAGTTCAATGGGAAATGTTTAAACATTCAGGGCTCGTCGGAAAGGAACGCCTTCGAGGATGGAAGTTCGGAGGGTTGCCAATCTTCGGTAAATATGGCAGGTGATACAAACGAGGTGCTCTTTTCGCATTGGGATGCAACCCAGTTAGGGGAGGAGGACGGCACAAACTACTGCTACGGCTCCGCGAATTGCACAAACGGCGCATTGAACACCAGCAGCCAGAGTGCCCCCGCGGGTTGGGGCGTGGATCCAAAATCGGCCGTGCACCTTGACGGCGACCGTATTGAGTGGCATGCATCCTCCATCAAAGGAACTTCGGTCCAGGGCGGCTTGTCTTCTACTGCCAATACCGCAATGATTTATGAAAGCTACATTGAAGGCTATCCCTTCAGTAATCAGCCGCGGACAAATGCGGCCATTCAGATCGGAGGCAAGATACCTACCTCAGTACTGAGCCAAGCCTTAACAACGATCACCCTAACCGTACCGGTCACCAATGCATCTGTGCAATGGCTCTACTCGCAGGACCCGGCGAGGGCTGCCGATGTCTGCTGCCATGCGGGGCGCAATCTTTTTCGCATTTACCCCCGGGACTCTCTGCCCGGCAGCACGGCTGCCAGCGCTTACCCCGCTGCTTCCGGCCCTGCAATCACACGCGGTACGACGGAAGCCGTAAGCGTGAACGCATTTTCGGGAGACGGTGCCGGCCACCTCGCATCCCGTAGTGTGACCGCTTATGCTTGGCCGGCCGGGTCTGTTATTGAGTGGACGGCACCCAGCGGCGGCTATGGAGTGACACGCCTCATCAGCAACCATATAAATTCCATCGTTCCGCTCAACTACGCCGACCACAGCGGCAGCAACCCAAATTATTTTGTCGATTCCTGCTCGGACTATACGTTTCTTCCGGTGCCGGCACAGGGCACGACAAGCAGCGTCTGCAGCGACGTGATTGCCGGATTTGTCCCGGACGGTTACAGCATTCTCGCGCCGAGTCCGAGTTTCTATCTTGGGCTTTCTTGGAACGTTGAATTTTCGAACAATACTTTCTATACGGGGCCAGGAGGCTCGGTTGACGGCCAAGGGTTTGTAAAAGTGATGGCGAATGCAAACGTCAGCTTTTCACCCGGTGACGACGCACCGCCCGCTGCGCCACGGCGGTTTGATCCTGCGGCGATCGCTTCGGGCACCTACGCGAATGGCGCTGTCAATGTGACTTTCGGAAACTGGAATGGTGTTTTTGCCTTGGGCGCACTGACAAGTCCCGGAGCCAGCGTTGTTGGCTGGAATCCGGCAGGCGCGTTCAGCGGAAAGATTTACGATCCCGTCACGAACGGCATACTTGCCACAGAGTTGCTGGGAAGCGGCAACCAATGCACGTACACGGGGGCCACGGCCGCAAACCGAGGCGGCACATCCAGGCTTTGCGAGTTTCCCGGGGGTGTAGCGCAGGATGTGTCTACCGATGGAAACACTTGGATTCATGAGTGGGTGGACAGGGGCGCGGGCTTCACGACAAACAGGGCGCTTGTGGTGAATGGGGGAACAACGGCGAACGGCAACGCCGGTTTTACCGGCACGTGCGCCTCGCCGAAGTCCCCGGTCGTCACGGGCGGCATCGTAACGGCGTGCCAGTAACGCTTTCGCAATGGCTTTTCCCGCTCCGGCGCTTTGGTTTCCGCGCCGGAGCGGGCGGGCTGCCGTATAGTGGGGCACATCTCATGCCTTTCCCCCGTGCGCTCACGTGCCTTTGGTTGGCCCTCTTGCCAGGCATCTTGCTTGCCTTACACCTGCTTCCCTTTTCCCACGCCGAGGGCGATTTTTGGGAGAACATGCAGGCCGCGCTGCGCACCGGCCATGTTCCTTCCATCTTCTTGCCCGGCTTTTACCCGTTTGTATGCGCTTGGTTCTACCGCCCTTTCGGGGCCGGCGGGGTTGAGGTGTTCCAGGCCGCGCTGTACCTTGCCTCAGCCGGGTGTGTTTTGCTGATCCTGCGCCGCATGGTCGGCCCGCGGTCGTCCGCCACTCTGGCCGCCGGGCTGATCGCGCTCGATCCTGACCTGCTTTCCTCGATTCCCAAGCTGTGGGACACGGAAGCGACCGCCTGCCTTCTGGCCGCGCTGGCGGCAGTATCGCTTGCGCTCGAACCGGCAAGGCGTAAGCTGCCGACCGCGCTGCTGCTCGGGGCGGTGTGGGGGTTGGGCATGGCGGTGCGCCCGAACTTTGTGCTGCTCGCTGTACCGATCGCCTGGGCGTTGTTTGCCGCCCGTGCGCGTTTGGGCGCGGCCTGCGCCTTCGGGGCGGCCGCGCTTGCCTTGGCGGCAGCGAACACACTCGCTCACGGCGCTTTTTACTTTCCGCAGAACGGGCCGTACAACCTATTCGCCGGCGCTAACCCGTACACGCGCGGTGCCCTCCTGTCCGTGTTCAATGCGGAGCCTTCCATCGCGCCCGCCATGGCTGCACACGGCTACCCGGCGTTGAACTCGTACGCGCTCGCGCTTCGGCCCGTGTACTCCCGCTTCGCCTTGCAGTTCATGGCCGCGCATCCGTTCGAGTGGCTGGGGCTTGCCGCGCTTAAACTTGGGACGCTGCTCCGTCCGGATACCAAGGCCCACCCGCTTTTTTCCGCGTGGGGTTTGGTGAAGCTGCTCACCTCCCTCGCCGTGCCGTTTTGGCTCGCGATCCTCTTGTGGGTGCGTGGCCAAGGGTGGACAGCAAAGGACACCCTCATCGTTTTATTCGCCGTCTTCTACATTCTTCCGTTCGTTCTCACCAATGCCGACCCGCGCTTCCGCCCGGCACTCGATGTGCTGGTCCTAACACACGTCGCGAGCCTGATCTTGCGCCGGCTCGGGTTCGGCGTGCGTCCCGCCGACCGGCGCAGGGCGGAGCAGGCGGTTGCGGCAGGTTGACAGACTTGCCCCTGCTCTCATAGGTTGCAGGAACCCCATGCGCCTCAACCCTCTTTCGCTCCTTCTGCTCGCCGCCCCGGCCGTGGCCGTTTCTGCTCAATCCCAGGCCCCCGCAGACCTTCTCAACCCAACGCTGCCGACCGCGCAGCGGGTCGACGCGCTCGTGCGCGCCATGACGCTCGATGAGAAGGCGAGCCAGATGATGAACGCGTCCCCGGCTATCCCGCGGCTCGGCATTCCGGCGTACGACTGGTGGTCCGAGGGGCTGCACGGCATCGCGCGCTCGGGGTACGCGACCGTGTTTCCGCAGGCGATCGGCATGGCGGCGACCTGGGACAAGTCGCTGATCGGGCAAGAAGCCGACGTGATCAGCACGGAGGCCCGTGCCAAGTACGACGTCGCGAGCGCGGAAGGGAATCGGGGGCGCTACTTCGGGCTGACCATCTGGTCGCCCAACATCAACATCTTTCGCGACCCGCGCTGGGGCCGCGGGCAGGAAACCTACGGCGAGGATCCATTTCTGACCGGCTCGCTCGCGACGGAGTTTGTGCGTGGGCTGCAAGGCCCGGATTCCGCCGCACCCCGCACCGTCGCGACCCCCAAGCACTTCGCGGTACACTCGGGACCTGAAAGCACGCGGCACAAAGCAAATATTGACCCTTCGGCGCACGACCTTGAAGACACCTACTTCCCGGCTTTCCGCGCGACCATCGTCGATGCCAAAGCCGACTCGCTGATGTGCGCCTACAACGCGGTGGACGGTGCGCCCGCCTGCGCGAGCACCTTGCTATTGAAGGACACGCTGAGGGACGCCTGGGGGTTCAAGGGGTTTGTCACCTCGGATTGCGGCGCGGTGGATGACTTCTTCCAGGGGCACAACACCTCGCCCGATGCCGAGCACGCAGCCGCCGCGGCGGTACTGGCCGGCACCGACACCAACTGCGGGACCACCTACCGTGTGCTGCCCCAAGCCGTGCATGACGGGCTGCTGCCTGAGTCGGCGCTCGACAGTCTCTCCGGCGGCTGTTCACCGCGC
>CAXTUV010000153.1:6686-7334 GCA_964247445.1 uncultured Acidobacteriaceae bacterium
AGCTGGGACTATTCGACCCGCCCAGCAAGCATGCCCAAGTGCCGGTTCAAGAGATTGATTCCGCCCCGCACCGCGCGCTTGCGGTCAAGGCCGCGCGGGAGTCGATGGTGCTGCTCAAAAACGACGGAACTTTACCGCTGAAACCGGGCGTGAAGACGCTTGCCGTGGTGGGGCCGAACGCCGCCTCGCTGCTCGCGCTTGAGGGCAACTACAACGCCATCCCCTCGCAGCCGGCTTCCCCGGCGCGAAGGTGCTGTACGCGCAGGGCTCGCCCTATGTGGAAGGGGTGGAGCTGCCCGTGCCGCGCACGCTGTTCCGCACGGCGGGCGGCGAGGAAGGGCTGACCGGCGCGTACTACCGGTCGCCTGACTTTTCCGGCGCGCCGGTGGTGACCCGAACCGATAAGCAGATCGACTTCGATTGGACGTTCGCGCCGCCTGTACCGGGGCTCGATGAAAAAAGCTACTCCGTCCGTTGGACCGGCACGATCACCCCGCCCAAGCCCGGCGCATACACCTTTGGACTGAAGATCGGCCGCTGCGGCGACGGCTGCGACGGCCTGCCCAAGACGCTCGACCGCGACACGGAGCAGGTCGCGGTCACGCTCGACGGCAAGCCTGTGGATGTGTCGAAGCATACCCCCGGGAC
>CAXTUV010000154.1:0-7318 GCA_964247445.1 uncultured Acidobacteriaceae bacterium
GTGTACACAAATGGCTCGCCCACTCAGTACGAACAGAAAAATTATTCTTGGCTCAGCGATGGACTTGCTTGCGCGACACGGGTTGCAAGGAATGTCGATTCGGTCGGTGGCGGGTGCCCTTGGGCTATCTCCCAATGCCATGTACAGCTATTTCGTCAACAGAGAGCATTTGCAGACAGCGGTTGCGGCTGAGGTGGCAGCTAAGCTTCACGCCATACTGCTCGCAGCGTGCGCTGCAAAGACACCAGAGGAAACGATCGTCGCGATGGCGGACGCCTATTTGCGCTTTGCAAAGGAGCAGCATCTCCTCTACGAGGCACTTCTTGTGACTCGACCTCCTACGGGCGAAGACGCAATTGCGCCGGAACGGCTCTGGTTTTTTGTATTGGACCAGGTCCGTCGGGTTACGGGAGATTCAAAAGCACAGCAAGCGGCTGTTGCCTTGTGGGCTTTCCTGCATGGGATTGCGGCCTTGCAATCGGCACAGGCGTTTAACGAGGAAAAGCCGGCAAGCAGTCTTGAGTTTGGTCTAGCCGCATGGGTGCAAGCGGCAAAATCAGCGCGAGATGGAGAGCTTGCGTCCAGTGCAGGTGCGAGTGCTCAGCCCGAAACCGCGGTTCACAGGCGGATGAGAAGAACAAAATAATGATCCATGCACGAGCGATTTGGTAGGGAGAGCGGCAGCATGCCTGACTATGCTGCCGCTTCGACAACGAAGTTCTATCTCGGATCCTAAGTTATCGGAGATCGCGTCTTACACAGCTTATAAATAGGTGCAATAGTGCGGTATATCCCTGTTGCAACGCTGCGTGTGCAATTGATATCTTTCAGCGCACGGGCCTCCATCCCGTCTTCTTCGGCGGAATCTCTAATCGGGTCGCGGATGCCCAGCTTCACGTACATGCTCACCTTCGCCGACACGCGCGAGCTTGAAGCCAACTGGGCTACTTTCAGCGTCGACCTTGCTTGGAAGAAGCTGTCGGCTTGGCTCCGCGTCCGAAGCGATCGTAAGCAGCATCAGCAATCTCCTTCTCAGCCCCTTGGCCTGCTCACATCTGCGAGTCGGAACCTAAGACGCCGGTGCTCCGGTATCTCGGTGCTCCCTCGCTCCGCGCGGCGGCCCTAGCCGCTTTTCTCGCACTTGTCACGGTGACGATTCGCTGCGATGAGCAGGATGTAGCCGAGCTCACCATGGGAGATAGCTTTTGACGCAGCGGTAAGGAACTGCTTGGCTTGCGCCGGGTCGAACCCGGGCAGATCGAGCTTGCGCAGCCCGGTCATAACCTCCGCAAGCAGCAGCCGTCCGCTCACCTGGCGAACCATTTCCACTAAGTGCTCACCGCAGTCCAGCCGTTGCGCTATCTCGAAGCCGACGGATTGAAGCCGCGCCTCGTAAGCATCCGCCGTTTGCGCGTCGCCGATGCAGGCGATCCATGACAGCAAGCCTTCAAGCTCCGCCGGTGTGCCCGCTGCTTTGGTTAGATCCGTCAATCCAAGCCGTCCATCCGGCGCGAGAACGCGGCGGAACTCCGCTGCCGCGGCGGTCTTATCCGGGAAGGTGCAGAAGGCGCACTCGCAAACGATCGCGGAGAAGCTTCCGCCCGCGAACGGCAGGTGCTCGGCATCGCCGGGCTCAAAGCGGACGCGCGCGGCAAGCCCACGCTCGCTTGCGGAGGCCCGCGCGAGGCGGATACTCTCTTCGCTCAGATCAACGCCCACGACCTCGCAGCCGAACGTCTCCGCAAGGTACAGCGCGCTTGTGCCTCGCCCTGAGGCAATATCCAGTACTCGCGACGCAGGACCAAGCTCCATGCGTCGAGCAAGCTCATGGGTAAGCTTTGTGCCCCCCGGATGAAAGCTTTCGCCGAGCAGAAAGCGGGCGGACTCGCTGCCGTAAAAAGCGGCACAGCATTGCTTGAGAGTCACATCAGGAACACTCTCGGTCATGCGGACACAACCGGCTGAATCGCATGCAGATCGCCGACCGTCTCGGTGCGCGCCCACCGCACAGCTTTTACGGCGACGACTACGGGCTGCGGCGTAAACGGCACCCCGTCACGCCGGGCCCGACGGCGTGCGGGCTCCATCGCATCGAGTTGCGCGCGCGCCTGCTCGCGATAGCCGACCGTATTGTATGCACAAAACGGGACCTGCTTGCCGCCGGGGATGAGGAACTCCTTGCAGCACTTCATCAGATTTTTCTGGTTGAAGGTGTAGGGATCCATGAAATCCTGCAGCATGATCATCAGCATGTTCTTGGCAAGGTCGCCGAGCGTGCCGTTGCCGGGGATACCGCAGGCTTCGCAGGAAAGCTGAAACTGCTCGGCGGACTTTTGCGACCCCGGCACGGAGGAGGAAGACCACAGCCCTTCGAGCGCTTCACGGATTTCGAGCGAGAAGTCCGGCATGACGCGATTGGTGATGTAGTCCAGATAGTCGTATACGTTCACGACCCGGGAGAGCGGCGTCACCGTTGCGCCGTCGATCAGGGCATACGTGACAGAGTTGCAAGTGGGGAAGCAGCAGGGTACCGGGATGAAGTCCGAAACCATGAACTGCTTGGCGGTCTGCGCCTCGATCAGCTTGAGTATGTCCGGGATGGTCAGCCGGTTCATCGGGTCGTGCTGCATGTGGCGGCCGGCATGGAAGGCAGGCTGGAAGTTGATGCCGCGCACGGCGGGATGCTTGATCGCGAACTCAATGATGCGGCCGATCTCGTGCTCGTTCACGCCGCGCTCAATGGCGGGCACCAGCGTGACGTTCACGCCGATGGAAGCGAGGCGGTCAAGCGCCTTCAGCTTTTCGGGAAGAATCCCGGGCTCACCGCGGATGATGCGATAGGTGTCTTCCTCGAAGCCGTCGAACTGGAAGTAGACGGACGCGCGTACCTCGTTCAGCTCGGCGAGGAAGCGGTCGTCCGCGGCAAGGCGCTTGCCGTTCGTGTTGATCATGACGTGCGGAATCCCGCGGGCATGGGCGGCGCGAACAAAGTCTAGAATTTGCGGATGGATCGTGGGCTCGCCGCCGGAAAACTGGACGACCTCGGGATTGCCTTCCGTCGCGATGAAGTGATCCAGCATCTCCTCCACCTCCGGCAGAGAAAGCGAAAAGCCGGGGCTCGCGTTCGCGAAGCATAGGGGGCAGGCCATGTTGCAGGCGCTATTGACCTCGATAATGCCGAGACAGGCGTGCTGCTGGTGGTCGGGGCAGAGACCGCAGTCGTGCGGGCATCCTTCGGCAACTTCGGTCGAATATTGCAAAGGAATCGTGCCGGGTTTGTTGTATTTCCCAAAAGCAACGTAGGCCTCGGCGTCACCGTAAATGAGCCCTTCGAAGGGACCGCAGTCGGGGCAGCGCTTACTCATGTACACCTTGTTGTCGCGCAGCAGCACCTTGGCGTCGATGACCTTGCGGCAGTCCGGGCATATGCTGCGGGTAAGCTCATAGAAGACGTAGTCGGCGTCTTTCTTTTGTGCCGGTACGCGGGGCGGTTCAAGGTTCGGCATAGAACTCACTGGCTTGTTCTTTCTCGCGAAGCGCGGGCTGACCGGAGCGTAATCGTAAGAGAACGCTTCAACGCCCAGACACAGCATTGGACGACACGATCATACGCTCCCGGGGTAAGGCTTTGATGACGAGCCGGTACGGATCTTTAACCGGCACCTTGACGGCGAACGGACTGCTGCGCATCGCCGGCAGCGCAAGCGGTACGCTGGTCGGGCTGTATCTGGCGCAGCTGCAGGCGTGGCATCTCGGCTCAGCCGGGGCAGGGGCAGCCGGCACGCTCGGCGCTGCGGCGTTCGCGGCGGAGCTCGTGTTTTCGGTTCCGTTGGGTCTGCTGGCAGACGCCTGGAGGCCGCGCCGGGTGATGGTCCTCGGCGCCCTGGCGGGAGCAGCTGCAGTACAGCTTTTCGGGCTTACCCACAGCAGCTCGATCTTCTACTTCAGCCGCGTCCTTGAAGGCATCAGCGTCGCGGCCGTCACCCCGCCGCTGCTGGCGTGGCTGGCGGAGCGGACGGAAGGGGATGCGCGTGCCCGGGTACGCGCGATGAGCTTCTTTGAGCTTTCGCTTCTGGCCGGCCTCGCTTTGGGAGGCGTGACCGCAGCCCAACTCTGGAGCCGCTTTCACGGGACGGCGTTCAGCCTCGTCGCGGCAGGGTACCTCCCGGCGGCGCTGCTGCTGGCTGTGTGCGCGGGGAGTGCGGGAGGCACGGCGGGGCGCAGTGCCTTGAATGGACTGCGGCTTGCGCTGCGCGATGAGCATGTGCGCCGGCTGGCCCCCGTTTGGCTTTGCGTAAACGCAGTAACAGGGGTGTGGCTGGGGCCGACGCTTGCGTTTCTGATGACCGCGCCGTCGCCGGCGCACCGAACACAATTCTTTGACGGTTTGTATGCGGCCGATCCAAGACAATTCGGCTGGGTACTGCTCATTTACGCATTGCTGTTTGGCTTGGGCGTGACGGGGTGGAGCGTCGCGCTGCCGCGCGTCGGCATCCATCGCGCCATGCTGGTTTCGCTTGCAACCATGCTGCCGGTGTGCGGCGGCTTTTATCTGGTCAATCACGCGGACGGCGGGAGCCACTTGTACCGTTGGGCTTTGGGCGTCGCCACGGCGCTTTTGATCCTGGTTGAGACGGGGTTCACGCCGGCCGCGCTCTCCTGGTTAGCCGCCTCGCTGCACGGCGGGCTGGGTAAGGGAAGCGCCATGGGCATTTACTCGGTGCTGCTGAGCACGGGTGCGATTCTAGGTTCCTTGATGGCAGGGTGGCTCGGCAGGCTGTTCCGGTTTGACGGGCTGCTCTTAGGAACAGTTTTTCTGGCCGTGATCGGCTTGCTGCTGATGGTCCGTATGCCGCGTCAACACAAAACAGAGACCGGAGGCGCAGCCGCGTGAAATACGACTACGATTTCGCAATCATCGGCGCGGGCGCGTCGGGGTTGATCGCGGCGGACTTCGCGCTCAAGCTGGGTGCGCGCGTCATCATGATTGAGAGGGACCGTATCGGGGGAGATTGCACCTGGTCCGGCTGTGTGCCGAGCAAATCGCTGATCAAGGCAGCGGCCGTGGCACACGCGGTTCACAATGCCGCGCGCTTCGGCGTGGGCGCGCAGCCACGGCCGACCGACATGCCGCAGGTGCGGGCGTGGCTTGACTCCACCATTACCCACATCTACGCGCCCACCGCTCCGGATGCCCTCCGCGCCAAGGGCATGGATGTGCTGCTGGGCGCGGCCTGCTTTGTAGACAGGCACATGGTGCGGGCCGGCGGACGGCGGATCACCGCCGGCAAGTTCCTCATCAACACAGGCTCGGAGCCGCGCGTGCCGGCAATCGCCGGATTAAGCGATGTGCCCTATTTCACCTATCAACAGATCTTCCAGAACGACCGGCTGCCTCGGCGGCTTGTGATCGTCGGTGGCGGGCCGATCGGCTGCGAAATAGCACAGAGCTACCGTAGGCTGGGCGCTGAGGTGGCCCTGATCGCGGAAACGCTGTTGCCGCGTGAGGAGCCGGAAGCAAGCGCGGTCCTAACCGGGTCTTTGAGCAAGAAGGCATTTCGTGGGTGCGAGGCCGCGCGACGGCAGTTTCCCGTTCGGACGATGGGTTCACAGTGAGCACGTCAGGGGCTACTGTCGACGGCGATATGCTGCTCATCGCCGCGGGACGCAAGCCCGTCTTGCAGGGTCTTGAGCTTGAAAGCGCGGGTGTTCACTACACAGCCGCGGGGATTATGGTGGACGAACATCTTCGCACCTCCGCGCGCAACATTTATGCCGCGGGTGACGTGCTGGGCGGCCCACAGTACTCGCACCTGGCGGGCTGGCAAGGGTTCCGGGCGGCGCGCAATGCCCTGTTGCCGGGCAAGAGCGACGGTACGCCGCGCGCCATGCCTCGCGTTACATTTACCTCTCCTGAGGTCGCCCGCGTGGGGATGCTCGAAGGTGAAGCCCGCGCGAAGCACGGCACCGAACTGCGGGTGCAGTCGCTTGATCTGGCTGGTGTGGACAGGGCGGTGAGTGAAGACGACACCCAGGGCTTTTTGAAACTACTGGCTCTGCCGAACGGTACCATCGTGGGCGGTACAGTCGTTGGGGCACGCGCCAGTGAAGCGATCGCGGAAGTTGCCATCGCCATGGATCGCGGCATCCGCTTACAGGAGCTGGCAGGTGCTGTGCACCCTTACCCGACCTACGCCATCGGCCTACAGTTTCTTGCGGCTGACATGGCGATGCAACGGACCTTTGGCAGCACCCCGGGACGCGTCCTGCGGGCCCTTTCCCGGCTTTATCGCTAAGGCGCCGGCATCCCGCCGCAGTTATAAGCTGTCTTAGAATGACGCGTCGTAGAGATGTCACTCACGTCCCGGAGCTTACACGATGATTCGTGACCGCAGAGCCGCTCGCTTTCATCCCAGCGATCACGTTAATGCCGCATCCGGGATGATTTGCGCTTGCTTCTGCAAGGGTCGGACTACCGGTTGGAGAACGACGACAATTTGAACTTAAGTGGAGAAGGCTGAATGGGAAACGCCCGGCTTTGCACAGTGCCGGATTAGAGAACTGACACGGTGAAGGAGCTGCAGCGAAAAGCAGGAGTTACCGTTCCGTTCAGCTTGGCATTCTTTTCTCTCGAAGTTCTTCGGACGCGGTTTCAGAAGGCTTGAACACGGATGGGACTAGCGGCGGCTCCGGTTTCGCGGGGCTCCGGTAAACAAGGGCGAACAGCAGAACACAAGTGCAAGAACAAATAGAAAGGAGAACCATAAGAGCCATGCGGGACATCTTGCCTAGCCGACCTTTGCTTCCGCAATACATTCGACTTACTGCTTCAAACTGGGGCACCCAGGGCCGGCCTGCCCCGGACTGACCGACTGTGCTTTCGTCCTTGCTTTTCAGCATGGGAAAGACGCGGGTTACCGCTGCGGCATAGCTCACCGGCTTCTGAAGTGACTGTCGGAAAGCATACCTTTAGAACTGGCGAAGCTGCCTTAGAAGAAACATTTGGGAGACTGAACGATGCGTCGATATGCCCGCCCTGCCTTGCTCCTTGCAGCATTCTTGCTTTGCGCTTTCGCCAGCAGCCCGCAGGCGGGCACCGACCTTGCCCGACAAGGGTGGTATGCCGACCCGGAAGTGCACATCTTCGGCAACCGGTACTGGATCTATCCCACTTCGTCCAGCCCCGACCCGGACGCGAATGAGCACCGCACTTTCAGCCCTCTACAGCAAAAGCTCCGCGCCGGCCAGGTTGTGCATCCGGTTTACCTGCTGCACACCTCCATGGACGCCTTTTCGTCTCCCGACCTGGTCCACTGGA
>CAXTUV010000155.1:0-7297 GCA_964247445.1 uncultured Acidobacteriaceae bacterium
TGTTACCGCCGTGAAAGGGCGGTGTCCTAGGCCACTGGACGACGGGGACGCACTCCACCATCATACAGTGCTTGTCGGTCTGCCTCCAAAGCAGCAAGGCCGCGGAAGTCTTCCGGCGCATCTACGTCAGCAGTTCCAGAGGAAATCCTTGTATGGTCGCTCTTTCCACTCTGACGAAGGCCGATCTTGTTGAGGACGTGCTCTCGGTCGGCAGTCTCAGCCGCCGCGATGCGGAAGTGCTGATTGAATCAATTTTCGAGGCCGTGACCGGCGCGATTCGGCGCGGCGAGAAGATCGAGGTGCGCGGCTTCGGATCGTTTCGTATCCGTGAGCGGGGCCCCAGGACGGGGCGGAACCCGAAAACCGGCGCGAAGGTTGAAATACCCGCGAAGCGAGTGCCTTACTTCAAGCCCAGCAAGGAGCTGCGCGACCTCCTCAACCCGGACGGTCCCGCTGATCAAGAAATTGATCAGGAAGACGCCGCAATTACAGAAAGCATGCGCCCGGTAAAGCCGCCTTCAGCCCGGTAGGAGAAGAACAGGTCGGTACGGCAGCTTGTGCAGTGCGGAACGACGCTGATGCGCTCGGGCGCGAGACCCGCGTCGAGCAGCTGTCGGCGGTTTGCTTCCCGCAAGTCGAGATGCAGCGCGGGTCCGAGGTCACTGTGGCCGGGCGCGCGCTGCGTGAGAAACAGCATCGGATACTTCTTTCGGATCGGGTCCGCGTCGTAGACCTCGTGAAAAAGCTCTCCGGCGTAGTGGAATTGCGAGCGGAACTCGTGCTCGACTTCCTCGCCGACCCCGTAGCAGCAAGCCCCGATGGCGGGACCGATGGCGGCGTGGATGTCTTCCGGTTTCGACCCGAACTCCAATCGAATGCGCCCGATGCCATGCTCGACAATGCGCCGGAGCGTGCCGCGCCAGCCCGCGTGAAATGCCCCAACCGCGCCCGTGCGCCGGTCGGCGACCAGTACCGGGACGCAGTCGGCGGTGAGGATGCCGAGCGCCACGCCGGGTTCGTCGGTCACGAGGCCGTCTCCGGCAAGCCGGGCTTCTTCACCCGCGTGTTCGCGCCCGACGCGATGCACTAAGCCTGAGTGGATTTGCCGGAGCGTGACCAGCGGCTGCGCTTGCCCGAAAACCTTCCGGAGCAGGCGCTCCCGATTTGCGAGCACGTTTTCGCGCTCGTCCGAGGGCATCAAGCCAAGGTTGAGGTCGTCCGCCTGCCCGTAAGCCACGCTTACCCCGCCGGTGCGAGCGGCGAAACCATGCGGAATCTCGGCAAGCGCGGCGGTTTGAAATACCTGGAGCTCCGGCGAGCGCTTCTGCCGCGGCTCCCGTTCCGGAGCCTCAGCCCGGGGGCGGCGCGCTTCCGGCACCCAACCGGCGCGGAGCGCTCGCCGATGCCCATGCTGCAGGCCGCCCTCGGCCAGCAATGCATTCACGGCTTTGAGCGAGGTGTCCATGGATCGAGTTTATCTTCGCTCCGCAACCGCCATATGAAGCACGCGCCTGACACGGTGGCCACCGTCATTTGCAAGCTCCGGCCGAGATACACCGTTATCGATAAACATCACGCCGGTGGCCGACACCAAGAACTTCAAGCAATCCCGATGTGTAATGGAAGCGCAAGCGATACTTACCGACACGCAAACGAAGCTGCCGCGGATGAACGCCGATCAATAGCTTCACATCCCCGGTGCCAGTAGCACGATACTCAGCCAACGCGTCCAAGATACGCTTTGCAGACATCTGATCAACGGCCCGCAATTGCGCTTTCGCCTCATCGGTCCACAGGATCAGTTTGCCCATGAGCCGGCAAGCTTTTCTAAGGGCTATTCCGTCTGCTTGCGCGCAACAGGTGCCGCTTCCTACTCGGCGACGATCGTTTCGTGCGGTATTCCCTCATGCGTTTGGAGCCAGAGCAGGGATGCGGCAGCAGCCCGGTCTTCCTCGGCGTCGTTTTCCTCGTCCTCAGGCTCTGCGTCTAGTAAGCTGCGCTCGAACGGATCGAGCATTGATTCCATGCGCGGCACGACTTCGCTCAACAGCGCCGGTTTCAGCAGATCAATGATCAGATGCGCCCGCTCCTTCATCTTCGAGAGTTCCATGAGAGCCTCCATACCGAATCTACTGCTCTTTTGGATCCATTTCCAGCCTGCGGCTCCGCTCTTCGATCTCCCTGCGCCAGTCCAGCGTGTCTAAAAACCCTCGCTTTTCCCGCCAATTTTCCTCGACGATGATGTGCAGCTGCAGGAAGACGCGCGTCCCGAGCAGCCGCTCGATCTCCACCCGCGCCGAAGCGCCGATTGCCTTGAGCTTGGCCCCACCCTTGCCGATCAGGATCGCTTTCTGCCCTTCGCGCTCGCAGTAGATCGCGGCGGCGATGCGGGTCAGCGGCAGCTTGCTGTCCGGCTTGGGCTTGCGGGTCGGCGTGGGCGGCTCTTCCCATTGCTCAATGACGACCGCGCTCGCGTACGGGACCTCCTCGCCGGTTTCCATCAGGATGCGCTCGCGGATCAACTCTGCGGCCAGGAAACGCTCGGGCTGATCGGTAAATTGGTCGGGCGGAAAGTACCGCTCGCCTTCAGGCAGGTAGCCGACCAGCTTTTCGAGCAGGGCTTCCAACCCGTCCCGCTTGCGCGCGGAAATTAAGAAAACCTCGGCAAACGAGTGGAGCGTGGTGAGCTCGGTGATCATGGGCAGCAGCTTTTCGCGCTCCACCAGGTCCACCTTGTTGATCACGAGCAGGACCGGGCAGTCGAGCTTGCGGACGAGCCCGAGGACAAAAGCGTCTTCGCTTTCCTTGTCGTGTGCTTGGAGCGGCGTATAGCGAGAAGCATCGATCATCAGGAGCACCGCGGCGCGGCTCGCGAGCGCGTCGTGCACTGCCTGCATCATCTGCTTGTCGAGCATCGTCGAGGGTTTGTGCACGCCCGGCGTGTCCACGAAGACGATTTGCGCCGCCGCGCGCTTGCGTGTTTTCTTCACCTCCACGATGCCGTGAATGCGTGTGCGCGTGGTTTGCGGCTTACTGGTGACGATCGCGACCTTTTCGCCCGTCAGCGCGTTCACGAGGGTCGACTTGCCGGCGTTTGGCCGGCCCAGGATGGAAACGAATCCGCTCTTCAAGCAGCCGCCCCAGCACGCGACACGCGCATCCGCTCGATCCGCCGATCGGTCGAAGCCAGGATTTCAAAGCGCAGCCCGGTCTCCTCCACCACCTCGCCGGGCATGGGGATGCGGCCCGCCGTTTCGCTCACCAAGCCGGCCACGGTGGTGGCTTCGTAGTTGCCCGGGGCTTCCCACGCGCCTTCCAACAAGCTTTCCAGCTGCCCTACTTCCAGGTCGCCCGGCACGGTCCACACGCCTTTCTCTTCTTCCAGCACAGCTTCCTTGTCTTCGCCTTCATGCTCGTCAGCGATGCGACCCACAATTTCTTCCACCAAGTCCTCGATCGTCACCAGCCCCGCCACGCCGCCGTACTCGTCGATGACGATGTTCATGTGCTGCTTTTCGCGCTGCATCTCGCGCAGGGCTTCGTTGGCGCGCTTGGTTTCCGGGATGAACGTCGCCGACCGCATGATGGAGCCGACCGTGCGCGTGTGCGCCTCAATGTCGGTGATTTGCAGCGTGTCATGCGCGAACACGATGCCGGTCACCTGGTCGAGCGAGCCCTGAAACACCGGCACGCGCGAGTACGGGTTTCGCTCGAGAGCGGCCAGCAACTGCTCCACCGTCACGTCCTCCGGCACGGCGAAGACGCGCGGGCGCGGGGTCATCACTTCGCGCACCACCTTGTCCCCGAACTCAACCGCCGAGCGGATCAGCGCGTGATCTTCCGCTTCAAGGATTCCTTCCTCCTGACCGGCTTCAAGCAGTGCTTCCATCCCGGCATCGTTTGTTTCCTGCTTCTGTTCGGCGGCGGGCTCGCCGGCGAGCGCGACGATGGACAGAAGAAAGCCGATCCCAAGTGTTAAGGGCAGGAACAGGGCGATCAATACTCGCAGCGGCCAAACCAGGGGCAAAAGCCAGCGGCCCTGCGTGCGGGTGAATAACACGTAGGGGAGGAATCGGTTGAACAGCACCACAGCGAGCGCCGCGGCGTCGCGAGCCGGCGCGAGAACCAGCAGCGCCGTCAGGAGGGTCACCCCGGCCAGTGCCATTTGCGCCAACACGGCGGCGGAAAGCGCGATCTTTTCACGGCTGAAGCCGAGCCGCGGCTCTGTCTGCTCTTCCCACACGTCGATGCTCTGCTGGAACCCGCGCGAAAGAAACTTGCCCATCTCGGCGTAAAGCCGGTCGATATAGGAAAACACCACCATGAGCGCGAGCAGCAGCCCGAGAATTGATACAAGTGCCGCGGTCATCGCGCGAGCGCCTCGGCGCGCTCAATCAAGCCTACCGGCAGCCCGAAGCGCGCCCGCAGTTCGCTTTCTTTCGCAAGCATCTCGCCCGCGTCCTGCTCATGGTCAAAGCCCGCCAAGTGCAGCAGGCCGTGCAGCAGGAGGATGCGAACCTCGTCCTTGAGTGTGTGGCCGTGATCCAATGCCTGCCGGGCCGCTGTGTCAAGCGAAATCGCTAGGTCGCCGGCGAGCCCCGAGCCCGCGAGGGCCGGAAACGAAAGCACGTCCGTAGGCTTATTTTTGCGGCGAAAGCGCCGGTTCAGCTCCTGAACCGCCTCGTCCGTCGTGAGCAGGATCGACACGGTACCCATCACCGGCACTGCTTCCGCCGCCTCGCGCACAAAATGACGCAACTCCCGCCTGGGGAGCGCCCCGCGCGCCAAGCGCACTTCCGGTGCGATCGCGATCATGGTGCAGGCCTTTGCTGCAAGGCCGTACAGTCTCCCCGCCGAAAACGGCGACAGGAGAGCAGCGCTCTCCTGTTCACTCCAAATTATATAGGCTCGCCTACTGCGGCTTACTCGCCTGCGCGCCCTCACCCTTCAAACCCAGCGGCATCTGCTCGGTGCGCCCGAACGCATCATAGGCGCGGATGATGCGCTGCACGAGGTGATGGCGGACCACATCGCCGTCCTCGAAGTGGATAAACCGGATGCCGTCGGTGCCGCTCAGGATTTGAATGGCCTCGACCAAGCCGGACTTGCGCGGGTTGGGCAGATCAATCTGCGTCACGTCGCCGGTGACGACCGCCTTTGAGTTATTACCCAGGCGTGTCAGAAACATCTTCATCTGTTCGGAGGTAGTGTTTTGCGCTTCGTCCATGATGATGAAGGCATCACTAAGAGTCCGTCCGCGCATAAAGGCGAGCGGCGCGACCTCAATTACATTCTTCTCAATCATTTTATCGACGCGCTCCGGCTCTAAAAGGTCGTAGAGCGCGTCATACAAGGGCCGCAGGTACGGGTCGATCTTCTCCTGGAGAGATCCGGGCAGAAAGCCTAAACGTTCCCCAGCTTCGACCGCGGGTCGGACAAGGATAATGCGGCTGCACTTTTTCGCGAGCAACGCGGCGGCAGCCATGGCGACCGCGAGATAGGTTTTGCCAGTACCCGCCGGGCCGATGCCGAAAGTCATGTCGCTGGCTTCAATCGCCTCGACGTAGATGCGCTGATTGACAGAGCGCGGCTGCACGATGCGCTTGACGCCCGCCCCGGCCCGCTTCGCGCCCGCCTCGATCAGTGAACGCAGCGTCACTGTCGGATCGCACACGACCAGTTTCAGCAGCGTATGGAGCTCGCCGTTGTGGGGGTGCACGCCCCGGCGGCGCAGCTGCTCGAAGTCATGAAAAATGCCCTGGACCCGGGCTACTGCCTCTTCCTGACCTGTCACGTGGACTGCGTCGGACCCAAGTTCGATCCTGACATCGAGCTCACGCTCCATCAGCTTGAGGTTTTCGTCGCGGGTCCCGAACAGGGGCTCAAGATTGGGCGTGATGTCGAGCGCTTTGGTCATCATCAAGGGGCGAATGGACCTCCGTCCGCGGCAGAAGTCGCGGATGAGCAGATAGGATTTTGCGGAAAGCAAGCAGGACCCCGGGCATCGGGAGCAGGTCCGCGGCTGAGGAGAGGGGCGATGCCGGGAGAATAGCGCCGGACGGCGCGGCGAGTCAATCACTGTTTATGAACGGATCAAAGCGCTCGGCGTAGAAGTCTTCCTAGAGCTTGAACACCGGGGTTTACGAAGCAACACAGCCCTGCGCGCAAACACTCCTATCCTTTGTAGTTATCCCCAGACTCACGAGGTTTCCCATGGGTTTTCTTACTCCCGACGACATCAAGGATTTTCGCGACCTGTACACCCTCCAGCTGCGCTACCTGCTTTCCGGCGAGAACCAAGCGGTGGACGGGCTCGACGCCATGACCAAGAACGCGACCGACGAGCAGCTGAAGCAAGTCTTCCAATCGCACAAGCAGGAAAGCCAAGTGCAGGCGCAGCGGCTGGAACAGCTCATCAGTGAAATGGACGGTGAGGTGGACGACAAGAAGTGCGCGGTCACGGCGGCTTTGAACGCAGCGGCGGCCAACATCGTCAGCGAGTCAAAGGCAGGCCCGGTGCGCGACGCCGGCCTGATCGCAAGCGCGCAAAAGGTGGAGCACTTCGAAATCGCGTCCTACGGCTCGGCGCGGGATTGGGCGCTCGTTCTGGGCTTGGAGCAGCATGCGCAGATGCTGGATAAGACGCTGAACGAGGAAAAGCACACAAACGAGCTGCTGAACCAGGTCGCGCACACCATCAACCCGGTTGCCGTGCAAGCAGTCTAGCTCTTGAAAAGGGCGGCGAAGCAGCCGCCCTTTCTTAGGTTGTCGCCGCTATTGAACCGCGGCGAAAAATGTATAGGTCGCCGTGTAAGGAACCCGCGCGATGGTCCCGATGTGGGCGGCATCGCAGCCGGAGGTAGGGCTGGTCCCGCCGTTGGTTCCTGTCCGCGTGATGTAGGCGACCGTGGAAAGCGCACCGCCCGCCGTTCCGAAATTGGTGGTGCGCAGGAGCAGCTGCGGCACGCTGTTCGGCTCGCTCGACGGTTCGGTCTGCACCGTTGTCCCCACGACGCCGCTGCCGTCACGCCAGGTCCAAACCGGCCCGGATGTGTTGGTCGCCACAGGGACCGGCTGCCCATTTGAGTCAGGCAGGAACTGGTACAAGGTCGCATCCGGACCGACAAACGCGAACGCCGGCGTCCCGCTTAAGGCCTGGCACTCGTACATTTGTACGCCTACCCCGGTTGCTTGCTGCACCTGGCGGTAGTTCGCCACGGCGGATGCGATAGCGCTTTGTGCATGCGCCGTGAACGCCGTCGCGAGAAGAGCAGCTGAGGAAAGCAAACCCAGGATG
>CAXTUV010000156.1:0-7267 GCA_964247445.1 uncultured Acidobacteriaceae bacterium
CTACCAGGGCCAGCAGGACGGCGGCGAAGAGCGGGACCAAGATCCCGTTGCGGATGCCGTGCGCCATCAATGCGCTGTGCGAACCTGCCCCGGCAAAGCATCCGACACTGAAGATCGCGTGAAACAGCGAGATCGTTCTCCGGCGGAGGCGCGCTTCCACCAGGGCCCCGTGCGCGTTCATCGCGACATCCATGGATGCCGCGCAAAAGCCGGCCGCGAACAGCACTCCGACCAGCGCGGGGACCGACGGCAGCAGAACCGCAATGGAAAACAGCGCCGGGTAGGCAAACCCCGCCGTAAGCGCCACGGCCCGCGAACCGAATCGGCGCAGCAGCGGTCCGGCGGAGGGCATCGCGCCCATGGCACCGATGCCTGCGGCGAGCAGCACCCAGCCGAGCTCGGCCGCGTTGAGCCCCAGCGCGTGCGCCCGCTCCGGCACATGCGGCACCCAGGACCCCACCGCCGCGCCATTGACTAGAAACAGCACCGCGACCGCGAGTTGCGCGCGTCGGGCGCGGGCGAACTCCACCTTTAGGGTAGTGTCGGTTCCAGCGGGGGTGCCTGCCGGCAGGACGGAAAGTTCCTCAAGCATGACTCTGATTCTCGCCGGTTAGACTGAAACGCAGATGAAATTTAAGACGACACTCCGCGTCCGCTACGCGGAAACCGATCAGATGGGTGTCGTCTACCATGGCAACTACTTCGCCTGGCTCGAGGTGGGACGAGTCGAGCTGCTGCGTTCGTTGGGGTTTACGTACGCGGCGCTTGAAGCCGAAGGCTGCGGGCTGCCGGTGGTTGAGGCCTCCTGCCGGTATCGCCTGCCCGCGCGCTATGACGACCTGCTGACGATTGAGACCACGGTCAAAGCCCTGCGCGGCTCGATCGTGCTTTTCAGCTACCAGATACTGCGCGGCGAGGAGCTTTTAGCCGAAGCCGAGACAAAGCACGTCGCGGTAGATCGGACCATGCGGCCGCGCAAGCTGCCGGAGCGGGAACACGCGGCGATTCTAGCAATTCTTCACTGAGCGACATTCTTGCTGAAGCTCTTCATGAAGAGCTTCAGGCTTCAGGACTGCGCTGCGCCAGGAGGGGAGCAGGCGGGTTGGCCACCGGAGCCGCCGTCATTGCGGACCCGCGTCCCACCCCCGGTACCACGTTCTTTTGCAGGTCATGGTGGAGCGAGTACAGCGCGAGCTCCAGTCGGTCGGAAACCCCGAGCTTATCGTAAATTTTACGCAGGTAGTTTTTCACTACCTGCTCGCTGGTCCCGATGTGGTGCGCAATCTCCTTGTTGCGCTTGCCCTGGCTGATATAGGTGATGATGGAAATCTCCTTGGGCGAAAGCCGTGGCGCGGCCTTTGTGGTCACGCCCTGCGTCGCTTGGAGCCGGTAGGCCTCAATCAGCAGCGTCAAGGACTGGTTGTCGATCCAAGTCTCCCCGGCCGCCACCTTGCGAACGCAGCGCAGCAGGAGGTCCGGCGATATGGACCGTGAAATTGTCCCGCGTACTCCGTTCCGGTAGAGCTCAATCATGCGGTTCTCGTCCGCGATCGTGCCCTGCACAATCATCTTTACGGGTGCCGGCCCGGCTTTCAGGAGTTCAGGAACAAACTCGGTATGGCCGCCCAGGATGTTCCAATCAAGCAAGAGCACATCGGCCGGATGCTGCTTGAGCGTTGTCCGCAGATTCGACATGCTGTCGGCTTGCGCGATCACATGAATGTCCGGCTCGGCCGCGAATACCTTGCTCATGCCCACGCGAAAAATGGCCTGCCCGTCGGCCAGGATCACCCGCACCGGGTTTTCGCGATGCGCCAGCATGGTATTGCCGGGCTGCGCGAGCGCGGGAGGCCGCGCCAAACCGGCGCTGTAGCCGCTCTGGGGCGTCGACCCCGCATATGCCGGGCGTGCCGCCTGGCCCATTGCGCCGCTCACTGGCGGCCGTTCATTGGTAAAATTCATCGGCGAACGCTTGCCTCCCTGCTTTGCCGCTCCGGCGTTCAAACCCAGCCCTACTGAAATCGATACTCATCAATCACCGCTGCCGCGAAATGAATGCCGTTTTCCTCGTAAGCCCGCACCACATGCCCCGCGCAGTGGATGGCCGCCGTCGAGCCGTTCATCATCACATCCGGCGGAACTTGGAGCAAAAACTCAAGCCTGGTGCCCTCCCGAATGCTACACGGCGTTTCCAGCAGTACGCCATTGTGCGAAATGTTCTTCGTCAGCGCTTCGACCTCCGCGCCCTCCATCAGAACCAAGACCGGTAAATGCACCGGAAAGCGAACCGCGCTGCGTAGCTCTTCCCAGACCATCCTTTTTGCTCGCCTTCACCGAAAATTCGGAAATCACTCAACCTGTCCCGCTCTTGCCTGGTGTGCACCCGTGTAAGGGGGCTGTTGTACTGTGTGCGGGCTTCCTGCCCGTCTCGTACAATCTCGGTCATTCTACACTCCACTCCCGGCGGACTTCGCGAGATAGTTACACGATCTGTAGGGATTTGTTTCATTTCGGGACAGCTCGTATTCATCGGCACAAGAGCCTCTCCCTTTCTCGAAAGTCTTCCAGCACCCAAACTCCTCCGCCCGGCACTCCGTATACACTCGAAGCCACCCATTCACACCCGCATGGCAGCCCGCACTCCAACCCGGCTTTCGCCTGCGCAACGCAGTGCTTTTCTGGCTGCCTTTGCCGGTTGGACCCTCGATGCCTTTGACTACTTTCTCCTGGTCTACTCCATTCCGTTTATTTCACACACCTTTGCCGCCACGCGGGTCGAGGTGACGGAAGCAACTTTCCTGACCCTGGCCTTTCGCCCGGTTGGGGCATTCTTGTTCGGCCTCCTCGCCGAACAGTATGGACGCCGTCGGACGCTCCTTTTAAACATCGCCTGCTTCGCGGCCTTCGGTCTTATGTCGGCGTTTGCTCCCAGCCTGCCAATTTTCCTCCTGCTCCGCGCGTTGTTCGGTGTTGCGATGGGCGGCGAGTGGGGTGTAGGCGCGGCGCTTGCGTTTGAAACCTTGCCCGCGGCCCGCCGCGGCTTCTTTTCCGGCATCCTGCAGCAGGGCTACTCCGCCGGTTCCTTGCTGGCTACCCTCGCCCTCGCGCTGCTGCTCGGACCTTTCAGCCGCTTGCCCGCCGCGAGCCGCTTCGCCGGCTGGCGCGGGCTGTTCATCGTCGGAGCGATCCTGCCCGCGCTGCTTCTGTTCTTCGTCTACCGATTTGTGGAAGAGTCGCCCGTGTGGCGCGCCGGACGCGCCCAGCAACGCGCCGGTGCCGGCGAAGTGTTCCTTGGCCTGCGCCGATTCTGGGGTGTATTTCTTTTTCTGGTTCTCCTCATGACCGGGTTTAATGCTCTATCTCACGGTTCCACCGACCTGTATTACACCTTTCTGATCGAGGATCGCCATACCCGCCCCCAGCTCGCTTCCCAGCCCGGCATCATTTACCCCAGCGGCGCAATCCTCGGGGGAGCTGCCTTCGGCGCTTTATCGGAGCGCTGGGGCCGCAAGCGCGCGATCATCGCCGCCGCCCTGCTCACCCTGCCATCCATTCCGCTGTACGCCTTCGGCCACTCAGCCGCGCTGCTTGCTCTCGGGTCGTTTCTGGTCCTATTTACGGTGCAGGGCGCGTGGGGCGTGGTGCCCGCTTACCTCAACGAGCTTGCCCCCGCGCCGGTGCGCGCCGTCTTCCCGGGCCTTGTCTATCAACTCGGCAACCTTCTTGCTTCCCGGGTCAACGTGCTGCAGGCGAAAGCCGCCGTGCATACAGGCTCGCTTGCTCCCGTGCTTGCCGCGTCCGTGGCGGCGGCGGCGATTTTTCTGGCGGGCGTCGCTTCCCTCGGGCGCGAATCGCGCGGAGCGACCCTGCGTTGAGCCGCACTGCCTAGGCTTGCCCGCGAACACGCCGGCACGTCACGCGACTCCAAAGCCGCAGATCCCACCTACACTTCCATCTCCGAACAGCACCAAGGTAACCGGAAGACGAAAGCTTTTCACACTTTTCATGCACAATAAGTCTCAACTCTTTCCACCAGGAACAAGGAGGGCTCGCTCCGTGCCCCGCGTTCATTTTCAGCAGCAGCTTGCCTTGCTCAAGGACAAGCTTCTCGCCATGGCTGCGTTGGCGCAGCAGGCGGTCGAGTCCTCGGTTGAGGCATACCTCACACGCGACGCGGGCTTGTGCGCCTATGTCCGCGAGAACGAAACCGCCATTAATCTCGCGCAGCGTGAGGTGGATGAGATGAGCTACGAACTGCTCGCGCAGGAGCAGCCCATGGCCATCGACCTCCGCTTTATTCTCGCCGTCATCAAGATCAACGGCAATCTGGAACGCATCGGGGACCAGGCGATGAGCATCGCGGAGCGCACCCTCGCGATGACCGGCATCCCAGCCGTCCAAACCCCGGCCGACATCGCGGGTATGCGCGACATCGCGCGCGCTATGATTCGCGGGGCGCTGCAGGCTCTGCTGGAGGGCGATTCGCGTCTGGCAAACGGCGTCATCACCATTGATGACGAATTCGTTCGACTGAATCGGCTTACCCACGAACAGCTGATCGCCCTCATAGCTTCCGATTCGACGATCGCGGAGCAAGGATTGCAGACCATTCTTATCTCGCGCAACCTGGAGCGCATTGCCGACCATGCCTCCAACATCGCCGGCGATGTGATCTTCTGGATCGACGGGGCCGACATCCGCCATCAGCAGCCTGTGCGGCCCGTTGAAGCGGACCGCATACACTAGGCCCATGGCAGCAGTCATTTTGGATGGACGGCGTCTCGCAAGCGAGCTGGAAACAGAGCTGAAGCAGCGCGTGGCCGAACTGCGCGCCGAGGGGCAGCCCGCGCCCGTGCTCGCCACGGTCTTGGTCGGCAACAACCCGGCTTCGGCCACCTACGTCCGCATGAAAGGCAACGCCTGCCGTCGCATCGGCATGGAATCCTTGCCGGTCACGTTGCCCGAGGAAACCTCGACCGAAGAGCTGCTCGCGATCATTAAAGAGCTCAATCTCGACCTGCGTGTGCGCGGCATTCTGCTGCAGCATCCGGTGCCGGACCAGATTGACGAGCGCGCCTGCTTCGACCGTATCGCGCTCGACAAGGACGTGGACGGGGTCACGAGCTGGGGTTTCGGACGCATGTCCATGAAGGAGCCCGCGTTCGGCTCCGCGACCCCGGCCGGCATTATGCGCCTGCTGCGCCACCACCGCATCCCGCTCCACGGCAAGCGCGCGGTCGTGATCGGCCGCAGCGCGATCCTGGGCCGGCCCATGGCGACCATGCTGGATCACGCGAACTGCACCGTGACGCTCTGCCATCGGCACACGGTCGACCTGCCCCGCTGCCTACGCGACGCTGAAATCGTGGTCGCCGCCCTCGGTGTGCGCGAGTTTGTCCGCGCCGAGTGGCTCGCGGACGGCGTGGTGATCGTGGATGCCGGCTACCATGCCTCGGCGGGCGACCTGCCGGCAGCCGGCGATGTGGAGCTGTCCCCCGCGCTGCTGGCGCGGGCCGGTGCGTACACACCCGTTCCCGGCGGGGTCGGCCCCATGACCATCGCGACTTTGATCGCTCAAACCGTCGAATCCGCCGAGCGCGCCGCCGCGCTCACTCCAGCCCTGACCGCTCACCTGTGAAAGAAGACTTTTGAGAACGCTGCTGCTCGCTCCCGTGCTCCTCGCCCCGCTTGCTCAAGCGCAAACCCAGTCCATTCAGCTCGACCCGGCCCGCACGACAATCCGTTTTTCCGCGGGCTCCATCGAGCGCGTTCGCGGTACGTTTCAGCTCAAGGGGAGCATGCTTGCTGTGAACTCGCAGACCGGTATCGCGCAGGGCGAAATCCTGGTCGACCCTTTGAGCGAGAAGAGCAACAATGCCAAGCTCGACGCGAAGATCAAGAACGAAACACTGGAAGCGAATACATACCCCGGCATCTTCTTCCACCCGGAGAAAGTTTCAGGCGTGCTGCCCGCCGCGGATGGGGCAAGCACGATGACCCTCGAAGGCAGCTTCAACATCCACGGTGCCGACCACCCCCTCACGGTTGCGGTGCATGCGGTTCGCTCCGGACAGGATTACACTTTCTCGACGAGCTTTACCGTTCCATACGTCCAGTGGGGATGAAGGATGCCGGCACCTGGTTTATGCGTGACAAGCAAATCCGCATCGCGATGGAATGTCACGGGTCGGTTTCAATCGCGGAGCCGAAGAGCTAGCCTGCCGGTGCTGCTGCTGCTCGCCGGCTGCGCGCGGCACCCGCAAGAGTCGCCCGATGAGCGCCT
The DNA here is from genome assembly GCA_964247445.1 of uncultured Acidobacteriaceae bacterium. GTDB lineage: Bacteria > Acidobacteriota > Terriglobia > Terriglobales > Acidobacteriaceae > EB88. Next base: position 6,284 of record CAXTUV010000156.1, read on the forward strand.
GCGCCGGCAAGCTGCCGAGGATGCCAAACAGGTGCACCACGATGTACAGGCGGCAGGGGTGGAAGCGCGGCGTGCCCTCGCGAACGCCGGCCGCGAAACCCGAGACATCGTCGCCGGCGCGCGCGAAGGCTGGCGAGAAGGCGCGCCGACCGGGAAACCGCATCCGGGCGCGGTCGATATCAACCACGCTTCCGCCGCCCAGCTTGCCCTTCTTCCCGGGGTCAAGATTGCGACGGCCAAGCGCATCGTGAATGGACGCCCATACGCGAATGCGGCGGAGCTGGTGGGACGCGGCTTGTTGACCCAAACCGAATATGACCGGTTGCAAGGCAGATTGGCCGCGAACTGAATCACCTGCGACGAAAGCATTAGAAAAATCATCAAACCGCTGATGACCCGGTTACACTAGGGCCAACGGCATACGAGGAGGGACATCCCACAATGGCGACCGCAGTTGCAACGCCCCCGGCAAACGAATTCAAGACACCGACCCCCACAGCGGTTTCGCTCACCCCCGCCGCTACCGTCAAGGTTCGCGAAATCATGGCCACCCAAGACCCCTTGCCCGCTGGTCTGCGCATCGGCGTGGTCGGCGGCGGCTGCTCGGGTTTCCAGTACTCCATGTCGTTTGAAAATCAGGCCGGTATGATGGACAAGGTTCTGAACTACGACGGGCTGAAGGTTTTTGTTGATGCGACCTCGATGATGTACCTGAACGGCTGCGTGGTGGACTATGTGGAAACGCTCGAAGCCGCCGGGTTCAAATTCGAGAACCCTACCGTCAAGAGCACTTGCGGCTGCGGCTCCTCGTTCAGCGTTTAGGATTGCGCTTACGCTTAAAAAGCTCGCCCTTTTGGGCGAGCTTTTGCATGCAGGGCGGGAGCAATTTATTGGGGTGAGCCCGATCCACCCGAGCCTGAGCTGCCGCTTGAACTTGCCCCGACGCTCGATCCCGAACCGGACCCTGCGGCACCGACCCCGCCC
>CAXTUV010000157.1:0-7261 GCA_964247445.1 uncultured Acidobacteriaceae bacterium
GCTTTTATGACCGCTTGAATCGCGCGTCCGGCAATGGCGAAAGCATCCCTCCCTACAATGAGCTGCTGGCTGCCGTGAAGGGCGTCAAGACAAGCAGTAGAAAGCAGATTGAGAGCGCAATCCCATCTATCAGAACCTCGCTGCAGTCAAAGGATGCGACTGTTCGCTCGTATGGCGAATTAGGTCTCGTCGGTATTGCTGAACGCGATGACAGCGCCTCGATTCTGGCGCCGCTCACACCTTTGATCGGTGTCGGCCTGAAAGACCCTGATATAAATATTGAAGGCGTGACGACGCAGGTGATTACCATGCTGCGGCCCGCGCCTCCGGCGGAGTTTTTGCCGTTGCTCATCGACCGGCTCGCCAGTCCAGATAAAAGCACCGGCATCGGAGACGGCATCATTTTCGCAATGATGCGGATCGGGCCCACACGAAGCGATGTCTTGGCTGCTGTGACTCAGTATCTACAGCGCCGGGATGTCTCCAATGATACAAGGACGCACGTGCTGAATGCGCTTGGGAGGCCCGGCATCACGGACCCGAGGCTGATCGCGACCATAGGCTCCTATGCTCGTGCGGGGAATGACGAATGGGTACAGGCGTCCGCCATGCATGCTCTTGCTAGTATCGGTCCCTCAGCGGTGCGGGCCACACAAAAGGACTTCCAGTCGGCGCTCGCCGACCCGCAAGTCAGCCCGCGCGTGAAGGAAGCGGCCGCCAGGGCGCTTCAACAAGCCCCATGAACAAATGACTCAATGCCAGCGTGTAAAGAATTAAAACACGTGCGCTTAGTACCGACACGGATGTTAAAGCAGCACATGCTCGGCAGTCATCACCCGCGCCCCATCGAGCAGAATGGACGCGCGCTCCATCGTGTTGCGCAGCTCGCGGACGTTGCCGGGCCATGCGTGGGACTGAAGCCTATCGAAGACTTCCGGGCTGATGCGCACACCGGGGCAGTACTTCTGGGCGAAGCTCTCGACCAGGACGCGGACGTCACCCTCGCGCTCCCGCAGCGGCGGCAGCTGGATGGGAAACACGGCGAGCCGATAATAGAGGTCCTCGCGGAATAGCTTTTGCGCAACCAGGGTTTTCAGGTCGGCGTTGGTGGCCGCGACCACGCGCACATCAACCTTCAGGTTGTCGTTGCCGCCCAGCCGCTGCACCTCGCCCTGCTCCAGGAAGCGCAGGATTTTGCTTTGCAGCGAGAGCGGCATGTCGCCGATTTCATCGAGGAACAACGTCCCCCCGTGCGCGGCGTGGATGCGCCCGATGCGCGACTGCATCGCCCCGGTAAACGCGCCCTTGGCGTAGCCGAACAGCTCGGCCTCAAGCAGCGCCTCGGGGATCGCCGCGCAGTTGACCACCGCGAATGGGTGCTTGGAGCGCGGGCTGATCATGTGGATCGCCTGCGCGACCAGGTCCTTGCCGGTCCCGTTTTCGCCCGTGATCAGCACCGTGGTTTCCGACCGCGCGACCATTTCGGTCAAACGGTACACGCGCTGCATTGGGGCCGAGCCGCCGACCATGCCGCGCAATCCCGTGCGCGGCGCGCCCTCGACCCGCTGCGCTGGAGCGCTGGCGGGCACTTCGGGTATCGCGCCTCGGTAAAACAGCTCGGTCAGCTGCGATGCCAACGGCGTGGGAGAAGCGTTGGCCAGAAGCAGGTGGCCGGTTTGCGCGTTGAGGGTAAGGATTTCGATCGCCGGGTAACGCTGAAGCACAAGCGCGCTGAACTCGTTCGCGATGATGTCGGGCAGCATGGGATCGAGCAGCAGCATTTCAGTGCGGCTGTCCCCAAGCCCGTCCAGCGCTTCGGCACCGCTCGCGGCTTCGGTCAGCGTCCAACGCGGCGGTCCGATCTTTTCCCGCAGCTGCGCGCGCAGTCGAGGGTCGGGGCTGACGATTAAGATACGGACAGGTTCACGGTCACCTGAGCGACTTGGGGGCGCGTGCACCGGGTAAGCCGCGCGCCCCCCGTACACGGGAGAGCTAAGCGCAGGCAAGGGCATAGCCGACTCCACGAACGGTGCGTATCAGCTTTTCTTCTCCATCCATGTCGATTTTGTCGCGCAGATATTTCATGTAGACGTCGACGATGTTGGTGGTGGGGTCGAATGGAACGCGCCAAACCTCTTCCATCAGGGTGGCGCGGGACACCGGCTTCGGGGCGTTCCGCATCAGGAAATCGAGCAGGGCGAACTCGCGCGGGGTTAGTTCAATGCGGCGGCCGTCACGCTCCACCCGATATTCTTCTCGATCCAGCAGCAGTCCGGGGCCTTTCTTGGACACGAGCGCGGGTGCCGCCTGCGACGAAACCGGACGCCGGCGAAGCAGGGCGCGCATGCGGGCCAGCAGCTCAGCCAGGGAAAACGGCTTCATCAGGCAATCGTCCGCGCCGACGTTGAGACTTTCCACCCGGTCCTCCGTGCGGCTGCGGCCGGTCAGTACCATGATCGGCATGCTCGGCCGCGCCGCATGCAGCTTCGGCAGAAGCGCCAGCCCATCCATGCCGGGCAGGTTCAAATCCAGCAGCGTCAGGCTGAACTCCCCGGCCTCAAGCTTCGCCAGCGCGGTTTCCGCGTTGCCGGCCGAATCAGCGACAAAGCCCTCCGATGCAAGCCAGGAACATAGAAGGCGGGCAAGCGGCAGATCATCCTCGACAACCAGGATGCGCGCCGACGTGCTTTCTTGAGCCGGGGCCGTTTGACGCGCCGCGTCAACTGACGAGTGGAGCTTGCCGAGCTGTCCGTTCTGCTGCGAAGGCAGTCTATGTTGTTCCATCTGTGTCGGTTCCTGTGGGCGACTATAAAGGACCAATCGGCGAAAACCAGAACAGAGTGACAGCTTACGGTACTATCGTTTTCCTTGATTCCCACCTTGGGAAAGCTCTCAACTTCGGTCACGAAAAACTTGACTTCGGTGTCCCGAATGCTATTGCCCCGCGCCGGGGTGAGGGGCTTGCGGACGAACCGTTGAGGTTTCCTGACGGCCGTTTGTCTGCGCCGCTTTGTCCTGAGTGCCCGGCTTGGAAGCTCCGGCGATCGCGCCCAAAGGCAAATCCTTGCCGGCATCCAGGTATTGCACAATCAGCGAAATGCGGCGGTTTGAAGCATTGTAGGGATTTTTCGGGTCTCGGAGCCGCTGGTCGGCAAAGCCGCGAACCTGCGCAACTTGATTTTGGCGGATGCCGCTTGCCTGCATCAAGCGGCGGGCGACATTGGCGCGGTCAGCTGAAAGCTCCCAGTTGCTGTAAAGCTTGTCATTGCTGTAAGGCTGGGAATCTGTATGACCCTCAATGGAAATGCGATTCGGCAGCGGGCCCAGTTGGGTCGACAGAATCTTGAGGATGGAAACCAGTACCGGGGTGGGCTGAATCTTGCCTGTCTCGAAGAAGGTACCTTTCGGGTCCTCAAGCAGCTCGATGCGCAAGCCTTCCGGGGTAATGGTGAACTCAATCTGCTTCTTAAGGGCATCGACCGGATCCACCTTGTGGATGGCCTGCTGAAGAGCTTCCTTCAGCTTGGTCATGTCTTGCCGGTTCAGCAAAATGTTTTCGCCCGTACCTTCCCGGTCGGAGCCCTTCTGCGCAGCCCGCCCGTTCGGGTCTTGAAAGTACCCGGCGATGACCAGCTTTTCTTCTTTGGTCGAACTGCTCATCAGCCAGAGCACGATGAATAGGGCCATCATGGCGGTGACGAAGTCGGCGTACGCGACCTTCCAAGCACCGCCGTGATGGCCGTGGCCGTGCCCGGCTTTTTTGATGATGATGACGGGCGGCTGAGGATTGGGCACGGTTCAGCTCGCCGCCTCCGCAGCTTTGCCGCGGCAGACATTCTCAACTTCGGTGAAAGAAGGCCGCAGATGCGCCGGGATCGCCCGGCGCGCCATCTCGACGGCTAAAATCGGTGACATGCCCTTGATGAAGGAAAGCATCACCACGCGCAGAATGTAGTAATAGCCGTGCTCGTCGCCGACTCGCTTGCCCATGGCAGAGGCAAGCGGGCCGAGCATGCCGTAGCACAGCAGAATACCGAGGAACGTGCCGACAAGAGCCGCCGCCACCTTGTGGCCGATCTCCTCGGGTGGGCCGCCGAGCGAACCCATCGTGACAACAATGCCGAGAACGGCAGCGACGATGCCCAAGCCGGGAAGCGCATCCGCTACCGTGGTCAGCGCGCTCGTGGGCTGTTCGGCGCACTTGTGGTGCACCTCCATGTCCAGATCCATCATCTGGTCAACGTCGAAGGTACTGACCCCACCGGTGATCGCCATACGCATGGTGTCGCAGACGAAATCGCGAGCGTGATGATCCTTGAGAAATGCAGGGTACTTCTTGAAAATCTCGCTCTTATCCGCTTCTTCCACGTCGTTTTCGATCGAGACCATGCCCTCCTTGCGGGCCTTTGTGAACAAATCGAACATCATCTTCAGCGTGTCCAGGTAGCGCTGCTTGGGGAACTTCGGACCGCCCAGAACGCCGATCAGCCCGGAACTGATGCCTTTCAGAATGTGTATAGGATTGGCGGCGAGCAAGGTCCCGACTGCGGCACCGCCGATCGTCACGAGCTCCGCCGGCTGAATCAGTACAGCTAAATGCCCCTTCTCCATAAGGAAGCCGCCGATCACTGCGCCGAATACAACGAGAATGCCGATGATGGAGAACATGCGCCTGTTGCCCTTCCTAAGGTGGCTCGCCTCAGCCTGTGCTTCCTTTATCGGCGCTTTGCCCGATTTTGTTCAGTGCGAATCGAGAGCTTTCTTGGCGGCGCGTTACTTTCGGCTTCGGAAAAGCTTTCCCCGCCTTCGCGTGAGAAGCGGGAGCGCAAGTCACATTCCCTGAACTTTTACCCTCAGTCCCGGAAAGAACGGATCAGAGTGCCGGTATGTACAGCGTGATGCGGTCCGCTTTCTCTTGAGTCACTCCGAGCGCGAGGGAGTGCGGACGGCCTGAGCGGAGGATGCTTATGACAGAAGCAGCGGGTGCACCATACATGCTTTTCAGGCGCGAACTGGATTCCAGGACGGACGCTGAATGTTCTACAGCAACCGGCAGACTCTTCGCCCTCCTACCGTTCAGCCGCAGATTGCCGAGGTGACCTCCGGGATAATCAGCTGCCGCCCAAGCGGTTTCGGCGGTTCTCGGTCCACCACTCGCTTTTCGCCTTGCCGCTCTGTAAGGCCTGCTTGCCTTGCAGCTAATGCACGGCCAACTCTGTCGCCTTCAGGTTGTAGCCGCGGAGGCCGAGAGCGGGCGTCGCCGCGAGGTTTGCCGGACAATGGATCGTCACCGTCGCGCTTTCGCCGGGAAGAAGTGAAAGGTAGTTGTCGCTGTAGTATGCCGGCAGAATACGGGCTCCGGTGCGGGCGTCCTTGAGGGTGAGTTTCAGCTCAAGCGCAGCCGCGGAACCATGATTCCGTAGCGCCACTGTAATCACCTGCTCGCTCCCGTCCACTCTGGAGCTCACTGTCGGCGCGATATTCGCTTGCGGCAGCGTAGCGAGCCGGCGCATGTCCTCGTTCCGCGCCGCCAGCCAATAAAAGTTTGTGGAAATCACCTGGCCGCCGGAAGCGCGGAGATTCAGACGCACAAACAAAGGACTGCCCTCATCGACGGATCCCTTCCCTGCGGAGTTCGCGGCGGCTCGAAACAGGTCCTCCAACGGTAGCTGCAGCAGATTCGCGCTCGCATCCGCGCCGAGCGCCGCCGGTACGGATTTGCTGGAAAGCACCTTTCCGTCCAGCCCGACTACCGAGGCCTCAACAACCGCCCCGGCGAGCGGCTCCGGCGTCGTGTTCACAACAGCGACGTCGCCGGTCGCAAGGTCCAATTGCACATGACGCGGTTCGAGCGCGTGCATCACCCCGTAGAACGAAGCCTGCGTGTCGTAATCCCACGAGAACATCTGCCACATATTGCTGGGCCAGGCGGGCTGAGTCATCCAGATCATGCGGCCGGAGTTCGGGGCCCACAGGTGCGCGTTGAAGCCTTCAAAGATCGCTCGATGCAGGGTGTAGTTCAGCATCTGCGCTTTGCGCTCGAAATCCGGAAGGCTGGTCGCCGCCCCGAACTGCTCGTCGAGCGCGTCCATCCAGGGGTGAACGTCGCCGTTCCCGCTCTGGTGCCAGTCGTGGTAGGCCCAAGCGTCCGATATCGGCCACTGGTTCGCGGGCGCGGTCCAGGCCTGGAAACTTTCGAGCGTGGAAAAGGAAGGAATCCCAAGCTCGACCGAGAACCCGCGGTTCAGCGTGTCGAAGTAGCGCTTCGGGTCTTGATACTTATACGGGCCGGAAGGGCGAAGGTTCACCTGGTTGGACGAGGGCGAGTAGTAGCGCGTCCCGTCCTCTTCGCTCAGCAGCTTGGCCAGGCCGTCGTTCAGGGCGGGCTGCGGCACACCCTCATTGCGCCCACACCACATCACGATCGATGGATGGTTGCGGTAGCGCGCGACCGAGTCGGCCGCGTTGCGCAGGAACAGCTCCGGGTCCTGCGCTTCCGCATTCCAGTTCTCGGTCGAGTCCCAAAAGTCGTTCCACACCATCAGCCCGTATTCATCGGCTAGGTCATAGAACACAGGCTCGGTGTTTTGGCCCATCCAGTTGCGGATGATGTTGACGTTCGCCAGTTGGTGCAGGCGGAAAAATGGCTCCAAGTGCTCGCGGGAGATGCGCTTCATCGCGTCTTCCATGCCCCAGTTACCGCCGCGCGCGGCGATGCGGACCCCGTTCACCTTGAGCACGATGTCGGTCATCCCGGGCTCGTTTGTGACCGGCGTCACGGCGGGAGAACTCGCGGAAGCCAGCGACGCAGCCCAGCCCAGGGGGGTTTCGCGCATGCCCTCGTGCGAGACGTCCACGATTTTCTGCCCGAGCCGCCGCGCTGTCGTCGGGTTCACCTCGACGCGGCGCAGCGAGCCGTCGGGCGCGAACAGGCTCGCCTCGTACGTCACCTCGCGCATGCCGAACTGCACGATTTCTTCGTCGCCCTCGCCCAGCGCAAGGTGCAGGTGGTACAGCTCCGGCTTGCCGTAGCCGTTGGGCCACCACAAGCGGGGGTGCGCGACATGAAGCGCGGGAAACTCCGCTGGGGTCAGCCTCAAAACAGACTTGCCCGGCGGCGCGGTGACCTGTTTGCCGATTTCGACCCCGCCCTCGAAGCTCGCGCTAAAGGTCGTCACCACCGGCTCGGCGGAGCTGTTTTCGAGCGGCACCTCGATGGTCACATCAGCTGAATCCGAGCGGGGCAGCGGCAGCTCGGTCA
>CAXTUV010000158.1:0-7171 GCA_964247445.1 uncultured Acidobacteriaceae bacterium
CTCTGTTGTAGGCGAAAAGCCGAGCCAAGCGCACGCGCTCAAGCTCGGCGGCAATTTCCTGATCTCCGCCATGGTCGCTGCCCTATCTGAAAGCTTTACCTACGCGGAGCATGCAGGCCTCGCCCCGGAACAGTTTCTGGAAACCGTGAACAGCGCGCTGTTCCAGTCCCCATTTTATGCAGCTTACGGCAAGGTCATGCTGGACCCACCCGCGGAAGCGGCAGCCACCATTGGACTGGGCGCGAAGGACACACGGTTGTTCCGCGAAGCAGCCGGTGTACCCACGCCGCTCGCAAACCATATCCAGGCTCAGTTTGAGACTGCGATGCAGCACGGCAAGACTCAAAAAGACTGGGCTGCCGGCTACCTCGAACTCATGCGGGAGCAGGTACAAGGAGCGCATGCATGACGAATTTGCAAGGGCAGGTCGTTCTAATCACGGGTGCAAGCGCCGGCATCGGCATGGCGTGCGCCTTTGCCTTCGCGCGCGAAGGCGCGAAGCTGCTGCTGGCGGCCCGGCGCAAGGACCGGCTTGCATCGCTCGCGCCCAAGCTCACGGAAGCGGGAGCTCCCGAAGTGCACTCGCTCGCACTCGATGTGCAAAACAGCGAAGCCGTCCGGCAAGCAGTGGAAGCACTTCCGCCCGAGTGGGCCGCGATCGACATCCTGATCAACAATGCCGGCTTGTCCCGCGGGACCGACAAGGTCTACGAGGCGAACACGGCGGACTGGGACGAGATGATCGACACCAATGTCAAGGGTTTGCTGTATGTCACGCGCGCCGTGGTTCCCGGCATGGTCGCGCGCGGGCATGGGCACATTCTCAGCCTCGGCTCGACGGCGGGCGACATGACTTACCCGGGCGGGGCGGTCTATTGCGCGACGAAAGCGGCTGAGCGAGCCGTCTCCGAAGGGCTGCGGCAAGACCTGCTCGGCACGCCGGTACGCGTAACCTCGATTGATCCCGGCGCGGTTGAAACCGACTTTTCCCGCGTGCGTTTCCGCGGCGACGAGGCCCGCGCGGCCAAGGTGTACGCCGGCATCACACCGCTCACGCCGGAAGACGTGGCGGATGCGATCGTATGGGCGGCAACGCGGCCCGCGCACGTGAATATCGCGCGTGTTCTGATGACCGGCATCGACCAGGCAAACTCACTTTTGTTCAATCGGCGGACGGGATAAACACTGCTTCGGTCCCGGGCGGGAAGTCGCGGCTGTTCATCGTAACCAGGGTACGGCCGGTTTCCAAAGCCGTCGCATAAATGATCGCATCGGGCAGCTTGAGGCGCATGGTTTGGCGGAGCAGCACCGCACGCTCCGCGACCTCCGAAGTAATTTCCTCTACCGTGAATCCGTTCAGAAAAAGCCGCACCATGCGTTCATCTTCGCCTCGGCGGCCCACCAAAACTTCAATCCAAGTAACACGACTGATCACCAGCCGTTCATCCCGAGCAAACAGTTCGTCTAGAACGCTGCGCTGTTTCTCATTGAGAAAACGGATCAGGATATTTGAGTCGAACAGTGCCCTTACCGGGCCCATTCCGCCCGGATGCGATCAAGGTAACCCTGCACATCCTGCGTTTCAGGATTGTCGGCCCATAAACCCTTGAACGCCGACAAAGGAGTGCGGTTTGCTTCCACATGCTTGTCCAGCGCCTCACGAATGACCTCGGCCCGCGCTTTTCCAGTGCGTTTCGCCAAATCATTCAGCGCGGATACCTGCTGCTGATTGACATCGACTAGAATCCTCATACACACATCATAGCGTGATATACCCCAAAAGGGAAACAGATGCATCCATTTAGGGCAGGAGCCCCGCTATGCAGTTTTGGACTATTCCCGCTTTCGGCATCGACCGACTCGCCCGACGCGATGCACCCATCCCCGAACCCGCGCCGGGGCAGGTGATTGTGGAGGTGCATGCTTGCTCGCTGAACTACCGCGACTTGATGACCGTGACGGGCAAGTACAACCCTAAGATGCCCTTGCCGCGCATCCCTTTATCCGACGGCGCGGGTGTGGTGCATGCGGTCGGCGACGGTGTGTCCACGTTTCAGCCGGGCGACCGGGTAGCCGCGATTTTCATGCAGAACTGGCTGGATGGGCCGCCATCCGCCAACAAGTATAGGGGCGCGCTCGGGGGCGACATCGACGGCATGGCTTCCCAGTATGTCGCGCTGGACCAATCAGGAGTAGTGCGTGTGCCCGCGTATCTTTCCGCCGAGGAAGCCGCAACCCTGCCATGTGCCGCAGTGACCGCTTGGTCCGCGCTTCAAAAAGCGGGCGGCGTTGCAGCAGGCAGCACTGTGCTGATCCAGGGCACGGGCGGCGTATCCGTCTTCGCTCTTCAACTCGCTAAGAGCATGGGCGCGCGCGTGCTCGGCACGTCCGGCAGCGATGCAAAGCTGGAGCGAGCCCGCGCGCGCGGACTCGATGCCGGCGTGAACTACCGCACAACGCCGGACTGGGCCGCATGGGCGCAGGATCAGACCGGGGGCGAGGGCGTGGATCTTGTAATTGAGGTTGGGGGCGCGGGCACTTTCGCGCAATCGCTCAAAGCCGTCCGCATCGGGGGTGCCATCGCACAAATCGGCGTGCTGGCCCAGAGCGAGGAACCGGTGCCGGTCCCGCTGATCCTACGCAAGCACGTGCGTGTGCAAGGCATTTACGTCGGCTCCCGGGTCGATTTCGAACAACTGAATCGAGCCCTGGAGCAAACGCAACTGCACCCAGTAATCGATCACACGTCTTCATTTTCAGAACTGCCGCGCGCCCTGCGAACCATGGAGTCCGCTTCGCATTTCGGCAAGCTCGTTGTGAAGATGCGGGAGTAGCACAGTTTCAGAATGGACAAGACCAAGTTTAATTTCCATTTTGGGACTGCATTACTTTTGTGTGTGCGGTAACGGATGGCGTAAAGAGTGCCTCAGCCGTAAGCTCATCCCATACCTGGTAAAAACTACCGGGCACCAAGGAGAGAACCGCATGAGAGTTCTCCGGACTGCAATAAACTTCGTTTCCTCAGCATTTGGGTGTGGGCACGGGCGCATGTCGCGCCCGTTCACCATTGATCGCCAAACCTATCTGGTTTGCTTGGACTGCGGGCGTAAAGTTTTCTACTCCACCGAGCGGATGCGCTGCCTTTCCGCTCGCGAAATACGACGCTTGCAGCAAAGTACACAGCCTGCGTCCGCGCCGAACCGAAACGGGCCGTCCATGGCCGCTTAAAGCGCCGCGACCGGCTCAGGCTCTTGCACGGCAGGCAGTTTGCGGGCAAGGTCGGCGGCGATCTCCTTGCCGTGAAACCGTCCGTTCTCGATAAAGATTTCATTGGTGCGGTTGCCCGCCACAATGACTCCAGCCAGGTAGATGCCCGGTACATTGCTTTCGCGCGTTTCCGCGTCGCAGGCCGGTTGGCGATCGTCCCCTTCCAGACGCACACCGAGCGAGCGTAGGAAGTCAAAATCCGGGTGATAGCCGGTAAGCGCGAAGACAAACTGGTTCGGCAGCATCCGCTCGCCTTCCGGAGTTTGCAGCGTGATACTGTCGCGGTCAATCCGCGTCACCTCCGAGTTGAAGAAGGCTTGCACCTCGCCGTTCTTCACGCGATTGTTAAAGTCCGGCAATATCCAATACTTCACGTGCCGGTGCATCTCGGGCCCGCGATGCACCACAGTGACCCGCGCGCCGTGGCGCCACAGGTCCAGCGCTGCGATAGCCGCCGAGTTCTTTCCGCCGATCACCAGCACATCCATGCCGTAGTAGGGGTGCGGGTCGTCGTAGTAGTGCATCACCTTGCTTAATTCCTCGCCGGGCACATGGAGGTAGTTCGGTAGGTCGTAGTAGCCGGTCGAGACAATCAGCTTCCGCGCGCCAAACGTCTGCTTGCGCCCGAAGCGATCGGTCGTATGCACCCGGAAGTCGCCATCCGCGCCGTCCACCGCATCCACGTTCAGATACTGCCGGATGTCCAACTCAAACCGGTCCGCGACCTTGCGGTAATACTCCAGTGCCTCGTTGCGCGCCGGCTGCTGGTTCACGCTCGGGAACGGTACCTCGCCGATCTCCAACAGTTCCGGCGTTGTGAAAAATGTCATATGCGCGGGGTAGTGAAAAATCGAGTTGCACAGGCAGCCCTTTTCCACCTGCACTACGCTCAAGCCCAGGCGCTTTGCCTCGAGCGCGCAGGCAAGCCCAGTCGGCCCCGCCCCGATTACCAGTACATCGAACAGCTCCGCCGCGTTCCCCATGCTCATACAGCATATGACGCCGCGAGACCCGTCCACGGTGCGGACGGGCAGGCAAATGCTTCCGCCCCGGAATGAAGCATTTACCGTGCGGGTGAAAATCCGCTCGCAAGGCATCAGTGCGAGCGCTTATAGTATTCCCGTCGAGATAACTTGCTGACCGGCAGCGAAAGAGCGCGCGAATGCGTACTCCGCCGAGGCGAGGAAAGGCGCGCACACCATGCATGTAACGCAAAATCTATCGCATTGGGTCTGCCTGATCGCCGGTTTATATCTTGCGCTCACAGGTTTGTTGCTGCGTGACGCCGTGGCATCCTCACCGATTGCCATAGCGTCGCCGTCAGGCGCGCGCCGCCGCTACCGTGCCGCCAGCCTCGCCAAGCGGCTGTTCCTGGTGTGCCTCGGCCTAGGCGCGGTCGGCTACGGCCTGTCTCGCATGCTTTAGAGGTCCGTAGCCCAGTTCTCACCCCGCAGGTTCGCGACTCGCTCGAACGCCCTACCGCTGCTCACTAGAACGGATGGAACTGCCAGGGCATGGGCCGCAATCAGCAAATCCATATTGGCAAGCGGCTTGCCTGCCGCCTCCAGGGTTTTGCGTAACTCTCCATAAACCCTGGCCTCTTCCCGCCCCATGGAAGAATGTCAAGGGATCCAAGAAGCTCCTGGCTTGCGGACCGAAATTCATATGCGCTGGCCCATTTTGCAAGCCCAAACTGAACTTCACCTTAAGTTATGGAGGAGATGGAGGCGGCCTCATAGCGCTGTAAGTTCGACAAGTGCGCCCGCGCTGCAGGTGACCTACCGGTTGCTATACAGCTGAATGTGTTCGTATCAAGCAAGTACCGGACCGCAGCCGCCATGCAGCTTACTCCAAGATACCGCTTCGCTCCTGTGGTTCGCCCTGGTCGCGATCCAAAAGGCAGTCAGAGGGAATTTCTGCCTCGTCTAGGAGAGTGAAAATCTCTGCCTAACTACGTTTCTTTCGTATCGGCGACAATACAACATCACCCTGCTCATTGCGCCGGATATATACTTCATCCGTTGTAAATCGGTAGGCCGCAGGAATGCGGACGGCTTGGCTCCGCCCGTCATAAAGACTTCAGCCCGCTCGTCTTTCTTGGCTATTTCTATAGAAGTATGCACGCGTATACACCCTTTGGTATACGACATGATGCATACCAAAAGCTTCATCAAACACAACCAACTCCAGGTCTACCGCCGCCCGAACCTGTATACAACTCCCACCGTAAACCCAAGATTTTGCTGTGTTTCCGAGCCGAACGTCGTCAGGAGGTAGTTCGGGTTCAGCCGAATCGCGAGGCCCGGACCCAGGTTATAATCAATCGGCGCGCCTACTGTCAGGGCGAACACATTGCCGTCCGGGTACAGCCCTACCGGCGCGCCCGTCAGCGATCCAAGCCCGGTTGAGAAGTTTCCGCGCGCCACGCCGGCTAGCACCTCCGCGTTCAGCGCCCACTTTTCACTTTGAAAATACCTGTACTGCGGGCCGCCAAGAAACGTGTACTGACTGACAGCCGGCTTAAACACCTGAAATTCGAAATTGTTCGTGATCGCCGTTCCATAATATCCGCGCACGTCGCCCGTGATGCCAAGCTTCGGTCGGATCCACTCGGTGAGCCCGACGTTCCAGGCAGCCTCAGTATTGTGCTGGAGCGAGGATCCTGGGCGAAAGCGAAGATAGCCACCGCCGCCATACACTTCGAACTTGTGCGAGTACGTGTCCTGCTCTGCCTGCTGCTCGCGCAGGCGACGCCGGGCATCGACACGGCTTTGCGCTTCCCTGAGCACCTCAACCCGCTGCTGCTGCGGCGTGGGGACCGGCTTTTGTGTCGGGTCGACCGGCTCGCCGGGCGTGCTTTGCTTTTGCTGGCCTTGGCCGGCGGGCATAAGGAAGAGGGCGCTCCCCAGCATGGCGGGAACGAAAAGGCAGCGGCGAAGCGAAAACAAGCGGATGGGCCTCCAAGCGACAGCAGGGCGCGGCCCGGCAAGGGAGCTTACGCCAACCCTTATTAAACCATCCTTCCACGGCAGCCTGGCTCCATCCGAGCTTTCCCGGCTCTCGCGCGATCAGTGGAAGCGCGGAGCAACAAGCCGGCGACTGCGCTCTGTCCGCTCGCCGCGCGCTTTCGGGACCGCGCAGCAAGGGTATCTCACGGAAGTGCAAGCGGTTGCAGCCGTTCAGTTGACAGCACTTTTCACCCGAGCCTATAGTCCGCCTCGCAGTCTAGAAACAAACCTTTGTTTTGCTCCGAGGACTCTTTCATGCTCAATCCACGCCCGTCCCCACGGCTCGCGGCCGCGCTTACAGCCCTGCTCGCACCCACCGCTCTCCTTGCTCAGGTGAACCCGAAGAATCCTGATTTCGGCCCCAACGTCATCATCTTCGATTCCTCCATACCCGAAGCCACCATCGAAGCTCAGCTCACCGCAATCTCCAACGAAGACCAGTTCAGCGCCAACCGCCATGCGGTCTTTTTTCGGCCCGGCGCTTACAACGTGCAACCGCCGGTCGGCTATTACGAGCAGATTGCCGGGCTTGGCGCGCTGCCGAGCGAGGTCACCATCACCGGCTTCATCACGCCGAATTTCGGGCCAGCCGCTACCAACTTCCCAGGTACCAACCTGACCGACACATTTTGGCGCTCGATGGAGAATCTGACGATCAATGCAGTCACCAACGCAGCCCAGAATGCGTCGCCCAACACTTTGCAATGGGGCGTTTCGCAGGGAGCACCCTTACGCCGGATGCAGATCAACGGTGATCTTATGCTGGACAACTCCTACTACGGCTTTGTCAGCGGCGGCTTCATCAGCGACCTGGTCGTGACCGGCAACGTCAATCCCGGCGGGCAGCAACAGTGGTACACGCGTAACAGCAACCTAGGCAGCTGGAACGGCGGCGT
>CAXTUV010000159.1:0-7163 GCA_964247445.1 uncultured Acidobacteriaceae bacterium
ACCCCTTGCCGCTGTACCTGCGCGCGGGCGTACCGGTCGTGCTTTCGACCGATGACGAGGGTGTGTCGCGCATCGACCTCACGCACGAGTATGTGCGCGCCGCCATGACCTACCGCCTGAGTTACGAGCAGCTCAAGCGGATGGCCCGCGCCTCGCTCGAGCACAGCTTTCTCCCGGGCGCGGACCTGTGGGCCGCTCCGGATGCCCTCACGGCTCCGGTTGCGGCCTGCCGCGGGCAGCTCGGGCGCGCGCAGCCCGCTGGCGCATGCGCGGCATTGGTCGGCAACAGTGAAAAAGCGAAGCAGGAGTGGGAGTTGGAGCGACGGTTCCGGGTGTTTGAGGAGCGATTCTAGGCGTGAGTTTATCAACAACCGGCCGCGAAACTACTCTGATTGATATGTCGGCACCTTGCCGAAGAATACTTCGGGCGAGAGACGGAAGCGGGCGCTCAAGCAGGCGATATGCTCGCGCGTCATCGGCTCCTTGTTGCTCAGGACAAGGGCAGCGACATGCTCGGAGCCGAACTCCTGTACAAGATCTTTCTCGGTCAGCAAATTGTGTTCCATAAGAAAGCGCAGAACTTCTGCGGGAGCAGCATCCGGAACGGGGTAGTTGCGCTCCTCATAGGCGGAGATAAGAAGGGAAAGCAGATCGATTGCTTGGGTTTCCTCAGCCGTCGGCTCTTCTTTCGCCGTCAATTCAAAGAGGGCGGCGGTGTAAATTTCCAGTTCGCGGTCATCGTCGATCAAGCGCGGCGCGCCGAGCCGGATCATCTCTACCGGATTTGCCAGAATCGCGCTCATGCTCCGTACTCCTTCTCCCAGTTTTCAGGATCATCATACTGCTTGTGAGTAACCAGTGAGCGGATGTACACGCGACCTGCGGTCAACCTGCCTTCGCGTTGCCGTGCATAATGAATCACAGTGACAAGGCGGTAACGGTTATGGCGGATATTGAAGATGACATAACCCTTCACAGCGTCCGCATCGGCAATGGTTTGCTTAACTTCCGCGAAGTTCTTCCAGCGTGCGGCGCGGGTAATGCGCGCCCAAGCGCCGAGTTCAACCGCGGCATCAGGATAGTCCAACGCCGCGCGGTAAAGATGCTTGCTTGTAATCAGCTGCACAACTTGGCCTTGCTATGGAAACAGGGGCAGACCCGTAAGCCTGCCCCTTGCCCTCGTACACCTACAGCGGTTGCACGTCCGATGCCTGCCAGCCCTTCGGTCCTTTAACCACATTGAACTGCACGGCCTGGCCTTCCTGCAGGCTTTTAAAGCCGTTGGAGTTAATGGCCGAGTAATGCACAAACACATCTTCCCCATTTTGGCGGGAGATAAAGCCGAACCCTTTCGCGTCGTTGAACCACTTCACCGTGCCTTGTTCCATTGCTGCCTTTTCCTGGATTGAATTGCGCGGGATTTGTGGAGCTTCCAACGCGCCAACAGTCTAGCAAACCTGGTTCAGGCGTCCACAAGTTTCTGCAAATGCCTGAACAATGGTTTGTTTAGAAGAAGTACTTGGCCGCGAACTGGATGACGCGCGCGTCCGGACTTTCGCCCGCGGTGGCCGAATACTGCCCGCCGGTCGAGCCGAACCGCTCGCTTACAATCTGCCCGAAGCCTCCGCCGGTCGTGTTGCCCGGCTGCCCATACGCGGGCGTGTTCCAAAGGTTGAACACGTCCGTGCGGAACTGCAAGCTGGTTTCGCGGTAGATCGCGAAGTTCTTAAACGCGGACAGGTCCGTGCGGTTGTAACCCGGCCCGTCGATCGTGGCCCGCCCCGGAGGTCCGTAGGAGGCCAGATCCGACGTGGAGGTGGCCTGCGTGGGGTTCACAAACGCGCAAGGGTTGAACCAGGTCGCGAGTGTGCGGGTCCGGGTCGCGCATACCGCGTTGGAAGAGGTCGGGGTACCGCCCGCGCGGAATGGGTCGAAAACGCGGAAGGGAACGCCGGTGCCGGTACCGCCGGGGTTGTTGTTGGCGTAAATGTTGACCGGCTGCCCGGTTTGTACGCGAAAGACCAGCGCCGCCGCCCAGCCGCCGGCAATTTCGTTCACAATGCCGTTTGAATTGCTCAGGTACTTCTTGCCGTGCCCGACCGGCAGCTCGTATTGCCCGTTCAGCACAAAACGCTGCCGCACATCAATCAATGAGTCGCCGTAATCGTAGCCGAGGCCCAGCGCGCGCCAGTTGCGGTAGCCGCCCGCGCCCGTGCCGCCCAGCAAGGTTGCCGCGTCATCAAGCGCGTGCGACCAGGTGTACGCTCCCAGGAACGACACCCCATTTGAAAGCCGGCGCTCGACTGTAACCTGCGCCGAGTTGTAGTTCGCCGTGCCCGCGTCGAGCACAAGGCTGCCGCCGCCGAAAGCTGTACTGAAAGGACGAAGCCTTTGCTCGTTGGTACCGGCGGGCACCGCACTCGCCGGTATATTCACGTCCGGGTTGACTTGCAGATGACGCGAAAGCGCGGCCACATAGGCCGCCGTCACCGTGGTGGAGTTTGAAAGGGAGCGCTCCACCGTCAGGTTGAACTGCTCGCTGTAAGGCGTCTGCGTGTTGGTTTGGTAACCGTGCGGGCTGGGCAGGGTGACGAAGTTCGCCAACCCGACCGCAAGCGCTTGGCTGAAGCCGGTCTGGAGCGACAAACCATTGGTGGCGCAATTGCCCGGGACGCAAACGGCGCCTGACGGGAAGTTCGAGTCGAACTGGAAAGGAAAGTTCTGCGAAAGGCTCGGGGAGTAACCCACGCTCTCCAAGCCGCCGAAGAAGATGCCGAAGCCGGAGCGAACGACCGTCTTCGAATCCACCTGGTAGGAAACTCCGAAGCGCGGCGAAAAATTCAGGTATGCCGGGTCCACCAGATAGTCGTTATTGGTGTATTGGACGGTAATGCCGTTCGTCGCAATCCCGTTTAAGAAAGCGGGAGTCAGCGGAAACGCAGCCTGCGACCTGGTAGGAATGCGGTAAACGCCCGTGTTGTTGGTATAGTTCGGGACGAAGTTCGCCTGCGCGCCGTTCAGGTCCTTGATAGGCTGTACATACTCGTAGCGCAAGCCGAGATTCAGCGTCAACTTGTTGGTGGTCTTCCAGTTATCCTGGAAATAAAATCCGTTATAGAAGCGCTGGTTATGCGCCGTGAAGATATTGGCGACCGAAGAAGTATCGATGCTGTTCAGTAGAAAATCCGCGGTACCGTAGCCTGAGTTACTGGCGTTCAACGGATCCTGCGTAAACTTGCCCGTGAAATTGTAGGTACCCTTCGGATCAACCGGCTGTGTGGTTTGCACCCGGATGCGTTCAATATTCACTCCGAAGCGAATGGCATGATTGCCGATCTGCTTGGAAACGTTGTCGAGCACCTGGATGACGTTTTCGTACTCGCGCGTGGGTTCGTACACCGAGGAGCCCGCCGTGGAAATGCCGTTGGTACCGAAGCCGATGTTCGGTAGACCGCCATTGCCCGGCCCGAACGGAATGCCGCCGAGGCCGAGCTGCGCGGAAAGATCCGTGCCCGCATTGGCCGGAGTGTAGGCCGCGACGATCCAGTTATACCCAACCCGGAACTCGTTGATCAGCGAAGGATTGAAGATGTGCGTTTCTGAGAACGTGAAGTTACGGCCTTCTACGACAGTGTTCCCTGAGCCGCCGAAGCCGCCGCCGTCCAGGATGCCGAACGGCGGGGTCAGGGTTACAGGTTCATTGGTGTAGCTGTAACGCGCGAACAGCTGGTCCTTCGAGCTCCGGTTATAGTCCAAGCGGCCGTCGTACTGCGTGGTGTTGTCACTGGCGTTGCCTTGAAAGGTGTAGTTATTGACGGTATTGGCCGCCGTGCCGCGGTTCGGAGCCGGATACTGGTTAAGAAAGTTACGCGCCACCGGGTTGATCAGCGCCGGATTGATGACGTTTTGCCGTCCGTTGAAAGCCAGGAAGTTATTCGCGATCACAGGGCTGTTCGCGACCGCCTGGTTGACGCGCGTCGGGCCGCCCGCTTGGTACAGCGTGTAGGCCTGGCCGCGTCCGTTATTCGCTGCGTCCAGAAGGTCGGAAAAGTCGCCCGTACGCTCGGCGAGCGTGGGCACGGTGTACACCTGCGTCTGCCCGAAGATAATCCGGTCGGCTTCCGCGTCACCGAAAAAGAAGAGCTTGTCTTTGATCAGCGGACCGCCGAAGGTCGCGCCGAACTGGTTCTGCCGGTACTTCGGCTTTACATTCTGGAAAAAGTCCCGGTCATTCAGGACGTCATTCCGGAAGTACTCCCACAGGTCGCCGTGGAACCCGTTGGTTCCGGATTTGGTGGCGACATTCAGCACCGCGCCCGCTGAATGGCCGAGCTCGGCGGTGTAATCGCCGGTCTGCACTTTGAACTCCTGGAGCGCGTCCGGCGGAGGCTTGATCACAAAGCTCGCGCCGTTCAGGAAGTCGACGAGGTTCGCATTGTTATCCACGCCGTCCAGGATGAAGTTGTTCTGCTCGGACCGCTGCCCGTTCGCGGAAAAGTCACCTTTCTGCGCGCCGCGCGAGCCCTGCTCCGAAGGAGCGACGCCGGCGGACAGCTGCGCGATAAAGGTAAAGTTGCGCCCATTCAGGGGCGTTTCATTAATGACCCTCGAAGATACGACTTGGCCGGTGGAAGCCTCCTCGGTTTGCAGCGCCGGGGGTGCCGCGGTGACCACGACACTTTGCTGCGCGCCTTCGACGCCCACCGCGATGTCGGCGGTTGTCGTGGAAGCTACATTGACGACCACGTTGTCCTGCGTCGTCGCCGCGAACCCGCTTGCCTCCACCTTGATGGTGTAGCTGCCGAGCTTGAGCGGCTGCGCGGTGTAGTTGCCGCTGCCGTCGGTGGTCACCGTCACGGCAAAACCCGTGCCCCCGTTGGTGATCGTCACCTTCGCGTTCGGCACGCTCGCGCCGGAAGGGTCGTGCACCGTGCCGCTGATGGCGCCTGTATCTACTTGTGCAAGCGCCGGGACGGCAAGAAAGGCGACCGTCGCTAACGCAGGAGCTGGGAAAGACCTACCGAAAAATCGCATCATGAGTTCCACCTCATCACTGGCCAAGTGAATGTGTTGCCGTGCTGCTTTTGTCGTGGAAGGTGTTGCACGCCTGTCGAACCCTTCCCCAAGCGAACCCAAGGTAGTCAAGCTGGAATTGGCCTGTCAATACGAATCGGAAGCGCCGACAGACAAGCGTTGGCCTGGTGAACACCGCGCAGCCTAGGCCGCAATTGGTCTATGCTGGGCGCATGTTTCGGACAGTGGAATTGCACAATGGCTCGCTGCATTTGGAGGTCTTGCCGGAGCTCGGCGGCAAGCTCGCCTCGCTTTCACTCGCGGGCGAAGGCGGCGAGCTGCTGCAGCCGCCGCTGAAGCCCTACGCGCCGCGCACGCCCGCCATGCCGTTCGACGAAGCCGACGGCAGCGGGTGGGATGAGTGCCTGCCCTCAATCGGACCGTGCACGCTGCCCGGCGGCGCGCGTGTGGAGGACCACGGCGATTTTTGGCGCGTGCCGTTCGAGGTGACTGCCTCAACGGAAACCGACCTGCATCTGCGCGCGGAAGGCACGTCGCTGCCCTTCGTGTTTGAACGCGGGCTGCGACTTGACGGGCCCGTGCTGCACCTCGACTACAGCATCAAGAACACGGGTGCGGAGCGCATCCCGTACGGGTGGTCGACGCACCCGCTGTTCGCGGTCGAGCCCGGCGACTGCATCTACCTGCCCGCCTCCATCCGGGAAGTTATGGCACAGGCTTCGTCGGACGGGCGCCTCGAGCCGGGGAAGCATCCCTGGCCCGTGACGCGGAACGCGCGCGACGGCGAGCCGCTCGACCTTTCGCTTGTGCTCCAGGACAACGCCGGTGTCGGCGACAAATTGGTGCTGCCCGCGCCTCAGGAGGGCTGGGCGGCGCTGGAGCGCAAAACCCTGCGCACCCGGCTTACGCTCTCTTGGACCCCATCGGAATGGACCGTGCTGGGCTTATGGCTGTGCTACGGCGGTTGGCCGTCCGCGCCCGATGCGAAGAAGGGCTACGCGGTCGCGCTTGAGCCTTGCAACCTACCCGTCGACTCGCTTGCCGATTCGCTCGCGCAAGGCGGCGGAGCATGGCTCGCGCCGGGCGAAGAGCGCCGCTGGAGCATGCGCTTGGAAGTAGCACGGGCGGAGGAGCGATGAATCCCAAAGCGGAAGCGGAGAAGCTGGCCGCGGCGCACAAGGCACGGTTCGGCGCGCAGCCAGAAGGGGTGTACGCCGCGCCCGGCCGTGTGAACCTGATCGGCGAGCACACCGACTACGCCGGCGGCTTTGTGATGCCCGCCGCCATTGACTTCGCCACGGTGGCCGCGGCGACCTCGCGCGCGGACGGGCTGGTGCGGGTGTACTCGGCGAACTTCGACGAAGAGATTGAGCAGCCGCTCGACGCGCTGCCGGCCAGAGGCAGCGGCCACTGGAGCGACTATCCGCTCGGCGTGCTTCATGTGCTCGGCGAGGCGGGAATCTCGGTCCCGGCATGTTCGCTGTCGCTCGCGGGCGATGTACCGATCGGCGCGGGACTAAGTTCCTCGGCGTCGATTGAGGTTGCCGTCATGGCCGCGCTGCTTGCCCTTGCCGGGGCGGAGCTACCGCTGTCGCAAATGGCCAAGCTGGCCCAGCGCGCGGAAAACAACTACGTGGGGGCGAACACCGGCATCATGGACCAGTTCATCGCCTGCGCGGGCAAGCGCGACCATGCGCTGCTGCTCGACTGCCGTTCGCTCGACTATAAGCTCGCGCCGATCCCGCCCGACCTGGACCTAGTGATCGCCAACACCATGGTGAAGCACACCCATGCGGGCGGCGAGTACAACACACGCCGGGCCGAGGTGGAACAGGCCACCGCGACCCTGCGCGCGCGCAATCCGCGCATCGAGCTGCTGCGTGACGCGACGCCGGACGACCTGGCGAAGTGGGGGCACGACATGCCGCTGAACGTGCTCAAGCGCGCGCGGCACATCATCACTGACAGCTTGCGGGCCGAGGCAGCTGCGGCGGCGCTGGAGCGGGGCGACCTCCCTGCGCTGGGCACTCTAATGGCCGAGGCGCACGCAAGCTACCGCGATGACTTCGAGGCAAGCTGCCCGGAGGCGGACTTGATGGTCTCGCTCGCGAATAGGCAGCCCGGCTTGG
>CAXTUV010000160.1:0-7163 GCA_964247445.1 uncultured Acidobacteriaceae bacterium
GAGTCACGGTGGCCTGAGTGAGGGGCAAACTATCAGGTTTTGGAGGTCGGCAGCATCGGACGGTGGTGTGGGCGACCGTTCCGTCTTCGGGTGATACAGCTGTGCCGGGGACAGAAAGCTACCGCTTACGCCGCAGCACCTTTACAGGCAAACCGCAAAATATCCCGTTGGCGCGGGGTACTCCGGCCTAGCTCATCCCCATATCCCGCTTGCACCCTGCTGAGGGCTTCCGCGACGGAAGCATCTGCCGGTTGCAAACACAACAGCTTTCCATCCGGCAATAGCACTGAAGTCCTGTGAGCGGAAAGCCCGGCGCGCGGCATGGCTTTCCGCCTGGAAGCTTATTGCGCTGCCGCGCCCTCCGGCGCAGTTGCGACCCGGTTCGCCGCCGTGATCTTCACCGCGCTTCCTTCTGCTCGCACCTTCAGCGAAGGGTAATCCTCTTTCTTTTGCGCACGCACCGGCACTTCCAGCTCATACTGGTTGTCCAGTCGCCGTTGTAGGTCCGAAAGAAACGGCACGAACGAAACCGGATTTGTCAGCCCTTCGTAGTAGAAGTTGCCGCCGCTGGCATCCGCGACCTGCGTCAGGTAGCTTTGGCCCGCATTGGTCTCGTACTGCGAATTATCAAGCCCGCCCTGGTCCCGCCAGTAAATGGAATACACCACCAAGCCGCCCCGGTTGACCGCGTCCAGTGTGGATGTGATGTAAGGGTTTTCCGGGTCGTAGCGGACGTTGTAAGGGTCGACGCCGTCGGTGATCATCAGCACCTCGCGCCGCGCGACGGAGCGGGCGGCAGGCCAGTGCTTCACCAAATCCTGTAGGCAGAAGTATGGGCTGGCATTGGAGCCGGGCGTGCCGGAAGGCAGATGCAGTTCACCCGCGGTCGCCGTGCGATCTTTTGAGAGCGTGCCGGAAAGAACCGCCGCTCCGTTCTGCATGTAAGCTACGGCGGCGGAAACATTGGGAGGCAGATTCTTGATGAAAGTCGCGAGATCGCCGAGGTTACGTCCGAAGCTGAATCGGGCTGAGTTGTCGATCAGCAGAACCATCTGAATTTCGCCCTTGCCGTAGGGCTGCCAGGTCGCGGGCTGCACTTGCTTGCCGTTGACCTCGACCTTGAGAGCGCTTTCAGGCAACGGGGCGGCTGCCTCGCCGTTCTTCGGCAGTACCGTGACGACTGTTTCAGCCGACGCCTGCCCTTCGCTGTTTTGCGCATACCCGGCGCTTGCTGCTGAAAGCACCCCGAGTACCGCGATGCTTGTCCAAAGATTTCTATGCATGCTTCCCTCACTCGACGCCCACATATGTGAGCTCACAATCTTTAGACACCGCTTCGGTGAGGAAGAAGCGCCGAGTCGGCGGTGACTTCCAGCTTTGGTGACATTGTGAATGACGAGAAATCCTCTGCTCAGAAAGCGATCTTGAGAACCGGGGCGAACGGCCGTCCCGCGCGCATGCGGGAACTGCCTTATGCTTTGGAAGAGATGACAAGGATTTTGACCGCGGCCGTGCTGGTGCCGCTGGTGCTTGCCGTGGTGTTCCTGAACTCGCCGCCGCTGTTGACAGCCGTTTCAGCTGTCGTCGCGGGGCTGGCCTGTTGGGAGTTCCTGGGCCTAGCTGCGGCAAGCGGGGCCGTCGGGGTGCCGCGTATGGCTGTCCTTTTAGGCATTACCGTGCTGTTTTTGTGTGCGTTTTTCCAGCCTGAGTACACCACCCCAGCCCTGGGCGGGTTGGCATTCCTGCTGCTTGGCTGGTGCGCGTTTCGCCTGCCGTTTCCGCAGGTTTTGCCGGCGGCGGCGGCGGGCGTGTTTGCGCTCTTGTACACCGGGTGGTCGCTCACCACCCTGCCGCTGATTGCCGCGCAGGGCAACGGGTCCTCGCTGCTGCTTCTGCTGTTCCTGTCGGTGTGGTCCGGGGACATCGCGGCCTACTACATCGGCCGGCACTTCGGCAGTCACCGGCTCACGCGTCTCAGTCCGAATAAGACCTGGGAGGGCGCGGCGGCCTCGGTCGTCGGTACGCTGTTGGCGGTCGCCGCCCTGCTCTTTCTTGCGAATGCGCTGGAGCGGAGGAGTTTCGAGTGGCTCAGTTATCCGGGCTCTCCGGCGCGCACTTTAGCGCTTTCAGTTCTGCTCAACATCGCGGCGCAGTTCGGCGATCTTTTGGAGTCCGCCCTGAAGCGCGGCGCGGGCGTAAAGGACTCGGGCTCGCTGCTGCCCGGCCATGGCGGCATCCTTGACCGTATCGACGCCCTGCTCCTGGCCGCGCCCGCGCTTTGGTACGCTCTTTTAGCCCAGCAAGCGCTGTAAGGGGTTTACGAACGCATTGAAACGACTCTCAATCCTGGGTTCCACCGGCTCCATCGGCCAAAGCACGCTTTCAGTTGTTGAACAGTTTCCTGACCGCTTCGGCGTGGCCTCGCTTGCCGCCGGGCGCAACCTCTCCGCGGCCCTGGAGCAGTGCCTGCGCTGGCGTCCCCGCGTGGTCTCGCTCGCGACCGAGGAGCTTGCCGGCGCGCTTCGAAGCAAACTCGCGGAAAACGGTGCCACTGAGACTGAGGTGGTTTGGGGCGCGCCGGGCACGGTGTACGCCGCGACCCTGCCGGAGGTGGACTTTGTTGTTTCCGCGATCGTCGGGGTGGCCGGGTTGGAAGCGACCTATGCTGCCGTTGAGGCCGGCAAACCCGTCGGTCTTGCAAACAAGGAAGCGATGGTGGCCGCGGGCGAGCTGCTGACCGCCGCCGCCCGCCGCAGCGGGGCAGCCTTACTGCCGATTGACTCCGAGCACAATGCCGTCCATCAGTGCATGCGCGCCGGGCGGCTCGCGGAGGTTCGCAACGTGTGGCTCACTGCTTCGGGCGGGCCGTTCCGAACTTTACCTTAGGAACAGTTTTCTTCCGTCACGCCGGAACACGCGCACCAGCACCCTACCTGGGTCATGGGGCAGCGCATCACTATTGATTCGGCAACCATGCTGAACAAGGGGCTGGAAATCATCGAGGCTTGCCGGCTCTTCGACCTGCCTCCGTCGCGGATACAGGTCACCATTCACCCGCAGTCGACCGTGCATTCGCTCGTCGAGTACATTGATGGCTCCATTCTGGCGCAGATTTCTATCACCGACATGCGCCTGCCGATCCTGTACGCGCTTTCCTACCCGGAGCGGGTCGACTCGCCCTTGCGGTTCGATATGCGGGCTCTCGCGAGCCTTGACTTCGAGCAGCCCGACTTCGCGCGGTTTCCCTGCCTGCGCCTGGCCTACGAAGCAGCCGAGGCGGGCGGCGCGCACCCGATTGCCCTCAACGCCGCCGATGAGATCGCGGTCGAGGCGTTTTTAGCTCGGCGCATCAGCTTCCCGGCCATCGCGGATACAATCGAGAGTGTACTGGCCCGCACCTCTCGCGCCCATCCCGGCTCCATAGCCGAGGTGCTCACCGAAGACGCGCAAGCCCGCGAACGGGCAAGGGAAGTAGTTGCGGCCTACTGACAGGAGTCCGAACCATGCGGCTTTCGGAAGCGACAGTTTCGACGGACAAGGGCGCAAGCTACCTGAAGCAGCTGTGCCGGCACTGGGGCCACAAGTTCCCGGTCGCATTTGATGACGCGCAGGGCCGCATTGAGATGCCGACGATGCTGTGCCTGCTCACCGCAACACCCGAGATGCTCGCCGTGCGGCTGGAGTTTGCCGACGGAGCGGATGAAGTGGACCAGGCGCGCATGGAAGAGGTCGTCCGCGAGCATATCCAGCGGTTCGCATTTCGCGAGCAGCTCCTTTTCGAGTGGGAACGGTCCGCCTCGGAAGCCCTCACCGCATCGCGGTAACTACGTCTAATTGCCGGAGCTCTTCGTTCCCCTCATGTCCTTCGCTCTTGTTTCCATTCTTTCGTTCATCGTCGTGCTTGGCGTCATGGTGCTGGTGCATGAGGCCGGCCACTTTATAACAGCCAAGCTGTGCGGCGTGCGCGTCGAGGTATTTTCAATCGGCATGGGCCGGCGGCTCTTCGGCTTCAAGCGCGGCGACACCGACTACCGTATCAGCCTTCTGCCCCTGGGCGGTTATGTCAAAATGGCGGGCGAGTACTCGGGCGAGTCCGGCATCGCGGACGTGCGCACGGGCGACCCTGCTGAGTTCACCGCGCGCCCGCGTTGGCAGCGCATTCTCATCGGATTTTCCGGGCCGATCACGAACTTCCTACTCGCGTTCGTGCTGATGACCGGGTTGTACATGATGCACAACGAGGTGGACGCCTACCTGAACGGTCCCGCAATCGTCGACTTCGTTCCGGCGAACTCACCCGCGGCCCGCGCCGGTTTGGAAACCGGCGACCGCATCGTGCAGTTTGACACCGTGCACAATCCGGATTGGGAGAAGATTTCGATCCGCATGGGGATCGACGGGACGAATACCGTCCCCTTGACCGTCCAGCGTGATGGCCGCGAACTGCCCTTGAGCCTGCCCCTGGCGGGCGCGTTGGGCAAGGACGGCCCCGACCCGACCGTGCTCGGTCTGACCCCGCGCATCCAAGCCGGGCCGCTGGCGATCCGCGATGTGGAGCCGAGTTTCCCCCTCGCGCAGGTCGGCGTTAAGGCCGGCGATAAGCTGCTCTCCATCAACGGCGTCAGCCTGCACTCGACCGCTTCGGCTGCCGCGTACCTGAAGCAGAACGGCAGCGCGCCGGTGCAGTTGGCGATTCAGCGTGGCGGGCAGATGCTCCATTTCACGGTTACCCCGGTGCAGGGCGATGACGGCTCCGGGCATCAGGGCTGGCGCTTGGGCTTCCGTTCCGCGCCGCCACCATTCACGATCGTGCAAGAGCCGCTGTTCACGGCCATGGTGCACTCCTTCCACTACAACGTGACCAGCTCGACCCAGATTGTTGAGGTCATGCGGCGGCTTTTCTCCGGCCACTCGAACGTAAAGCAGCTGTCAGGCCCGGTCGGCATCGCGCGCGTGACCGGCGAGGCCGCGATGATGCCCGGCTGGCAGCCGCTGATCAACCTGTCCGCGCAGATCAGCCTTAACCTCGGCATCTTCAACCTACTGCCGTTCCCCCTGCTCGACGGCGGCATGATACTGATCCTGCTCGTCGAGTCTCTGATTCGCCAAGACCTGAACCCGCGAGTGAAGGATCGGATCTTTCAGGTCCCGTTCGTGGTGCTGGTGCTGTTTGCGGTGTTTGTGACGTTCAATGACGTGTCAAGGATCGCAGGGTTCGGGCGGGGGTAAGTTTGCTTTGGGAAAGCGGTCGTCAGGGCCGCTCTTCACGGAAGAACCGTTGCTTCACTGGGTTTCTTCGCCACCTACCCGATTGCCTGCGCAACTCTATCGCGCGACTTTCATAGACAATATCTGCACGACGGCCTCAATGCCGTCACATTGGCCTTTGTCATTGCATTCGGCGCGGCCATACTTGCGTTTCTGCTCTATTTCTTAGTCTTGGCGGGGCTGTCTTATGTGCGGAAGCTGGACAGCTCTTGAACATCGCTTTTACCCCAGACCTGCTCGGCGATGTTCACAGCTTTCAAGCCGAGCAGGACCACACCTTCCGCCTCACCCGCCCAGCGGAGCGCTTTGTCCAGAGTCGCCAGCGCGGTGTTCCGCCGTAGAGCAAGCTCCAGATAAGCGGCATCGTAGAGGGTAAGGCGGTGCCGCTCCGCAAGCTCCCATGCGTCGGTCCAGGCATGGTGGTCCGTTTCGCGGTCTACTTGAATAGACCACTGTCGAAGATTGGCGAGCGCATCCCTGCGGAAGTCACGGCTGATTCGGCCTCGCCTGAGAGCCATCTCCAAGCTGTTTCCGAGCTCGATATGCCAGAATGACGGCACCCAAGCCGCCGTTCTGCTTAGGATGGCGATTACATTCCTAACCGGTGAAGTTGTTTCGTCTGGGAAGATGTAGGCCAGAGCAAGAGATGTGTCAAGCACCATCAGTACTTGCGACCTAAGTCAGCTTCATCTCCTCCCAATCAAAAGGAGACTTCAGCAATGATTGAGCTATCTCACGAATGCGTTCAGAGGCGGCCCGCGATGCGTCCTGCCTGGCTTTGTTGATGGTGGGCGTAAGGAAAGCCACAGCATAGCCGTCTTTCATGATTGACACAAACTCGCCTTGCTCAACGCGGCTGAGAAGTTCCATGAGGCGGTTTTGTACTTCAGCGATTTCTATTTCAATCATAGTTTCACTTCAACCTTACCTAAACCCACTCGCCGCCACGCATCACCGGCTCCCGCTCTCCGGTCGCCAGCACCCCGTCCACATTCAATGCTCCCGAGCCGATCATCCAGTCCACGTGAATGAGGCTCTCGTTCGCCCCGCGTGCGCCGAGCTGTTCGGGCGTGGCCGCATCGCCGCCCTCCATGCACGTCGAGTATGCCTGCCCCAGCGCGATATGCGAGGCCGCGTTCTCATCGTAGAGCGTGTTCTGGAACAGCAGTCCGCTCTGCGCGATCGGCGAGGAGTGCGGGACAAGCGCCACCTCGCCCAGCCGGGAAGCATTCTCATCAGTCCCGAGCATCCGTTCCAATACGGCTTGGCCGCTTTTCGCGCGCGCCTCCACCACCCGGCCACCCTCGAACCGTACTGCAATTTCCTCGATTAAAGTGCCTTGGTACGAGAGCGGCTTGGTCGACACCACAGTTCCGTGCGCCCGCTCGCGGTGCGGCGTCGTAAAGACCTCCTCGGTCGGGATGTTGGGCTGGCAAGCGATCCCGTTCAGCGCCGTCGTGCCGCCGCCCAGCCACAAGTGTCCGTCCGCGAGCCCGAGTTCCAGGTCCGTCCCGGGCCCGGAGTAATGGAGCGCCCGGTAGCGCTTCGCGTTGAGCTTGGCCGCGCGCTCCAGCGTGACCAGGTTGACGAACTCGCTCTCCGCCGCTGGCTTGCCGGTCTTCGCGTCGATGATGAAGCCCTCGACCTTGGCGTCCCACGGCGCTCCGCCGATCCGCTCGCCGAAGTAGAGCCGCCCGTTGTTGGAGTTGTTCGAGTCGCGGAAGTCGCCCACGTAGCCGGTGATCTTCACCTGCAGGCCGGTCTCCTCCCAGACTTCCTTCAGCGCGTTTTGCTGGACGGTCAGCCCCTTCTCGACGCCGCCGCCGGGCCAGGTGTACTTGCGGTTGCCGAAGTCGTTGGTCGGCTGCACGATCCACACGCGCCCGTCCGGCTCG
>CAXTUV010000161.1:0-7156 GCA_964247445.1 uncultured Acidobacteriaceae bacterium
CCGCTAGCTGAGGTAGCAGGTTGTTTTTGAGCCGCTCCCAGGTCGTCTCGGCATGGCGCTTGCTCTTATCGGGCTGCCAATGCTCCCACCATAGGCGGGCAATGCTCGCAAAGGAGCCTGTGCCGGCGGCGCGGGCGGCGGTTTTCTCGCTTTTGCGCTGCTCCATTGGGTCGCGTCCCGAGGCTAGCAGCTTGCGTCCTTGAGCATGGCGCGCCCTAGCCTCCACCAGCGAGACTTCAGGGTACCGGCCCAGGGCCATCGTTTTTTCCTTGCGGGCCGCATCGCGGTAGTCCCACCGCCACAGCTTGCCGCCTGCCGGCGTCACCAGGAGATACAGACCGCCGCCGTCCCGCAGCTTTTTCGGCTTTTCACCTGGCTTTTCCCGCTTGATCTGCATGTCCGTCAACGTCATTAGGTTTCTGCCCCCATTGAACAGCCACAAAACCGAAATACCCGCATTTGCATGACCTCATACCCGCAGCTATACCCGCACAACGAGTCGGCTTCCAGAGTACCGCGCTGGACGTGGCGAAACAAGAAAACCCCGCAGTCACAGGGGTCGAAGAGGGTTTTATGAATGTCTTAGGACGGCGCTGGAAGTGTCTGTGGCGGAGGGAGAGGGATTCGAACCCCCGTTGCCCGCTAGGGCAAAGCGGTTTTCAAGACCGCCTGTTTCAACCGCTCACACATCCCTCCGCGGCTTGGGGTTGATTGTAACGCGCGCGTGCCCTGCCGGCGGGCGTATCTTTGGAGGCAGGGATGGCGACCACCGAACAGGTTCCGGTCAAGCAGATACCGCGGAAGCAGAGTGCCCCCAAGCGGTCCCGGCGCTCCTTTGACGCGACGCTCGCGAGCGCGAAGCGGACCATGGTGCTGTCCGAAATCGTGCTGCTCGCGATCGACTCGTTCCGCACCAGCAAAGTGCGCTTCGCCTTAACCGCGCTCGGCATGGTGATCGGGGCGGCTTCGCTGATCTTTGTCGTGACCATCGGGCTGACCGGCAAGCAGTACATTCTTGGGCTGCTTGAGAGCATCGGCACCAACATGGTGTCGGTCGACTACATCGGCGGCGGCACGTCGGGCGCGGTGAACAGCTACCAGAATGATTACCTGACGCGCGAGGACGTGGACGCGATCAAGGCGCAGGTGCCCGCGGTTCAGTACGCTTCGCCGCTGTTGGAAATGCATGACCGCATTGCCATCCACGGGACGGAAAAGCAGCTGCTGATCCTAGGCGTGGTGCCGGAGTATCGGCAAATCCGTAACTTGAAGACATTGGCCGGGCGCTTCTTCGACGAGGAAGACGAAACTTCGCATTCGCACGCGGCCGTGGTCACCCATCTGCTGGCCGAGCAGCTGTTCGGCACGGATGACGCTGCGGTGGACCAGACCTTCTCGCTCGCAGGTATCCCGTTTACCATCGTCGGTGTGTTCAAGGAGAGCGTCGACACGTTCGGCGAGTCGGAGATCGCGGGGGAAACCATCCTGATTCCGTACTCGGTGGCGCGCTACTTTTCCGGCACCGACCAACTGAAACAAATTTACGCGACCATTCGCGACCGCAACGATGTGGACCCGGCGGGCAAGCAGATTCAGGCGCTGATTCACAGCCGGCACCAACCGGCTTCGGTGTATACCTTTTCGACCCTGACGGAGCTGCTTACGACGGCGGCCAAGATCACGGACGCGCTCACGGTCGTGCTGTTTCTGATCTCGACCGTGACGCTCGCGGTGGGCGGGGTCGGCATTATGAACATCATGCTGGCCACGGTGCGATCGCGCATCCGCGAGATCGGCATCCGTAAGGCGCTCGGTGCGACCGCGCGTGAGATCAAGCTTCAGTTCCTGGTCGAGGCGGTCTTTATCTCGCTTTCGGGCGGGATGATCGGCACAGCGATCGGCTTAGCGGTGCCTGTAGCGATCCGTGTGTTCACCTCCTATGCGATCCCGATTTCGCCTTGGTCCGTGGTGATCGCCCTTGTGACCTCATCGGCGGTCGGGGTGATTTTCGGGACGCTGCCGGCGAATCGCGCCGCGCAGCTGGACCCGGTTGAATCACTCAAGTATGAGTAAGCTTGAGTTACTTACGGATAGGCTTGAACTCCGCACCGTGACCGCCGCGCCGGATTTCGATAGAGTCCGGGTTCTGCTGCGGGAGTACAACGACTTCCTGTTCACGATCATCGAGCCTTCCTTGCTTCGCCACCGCCTCGATGAGCTCGACAGCCTGGCCGATGCATTTTCCCCGCCGCGCGGCATTCTTCTACTGGCTGCGTGGGAGGGTCGAGCTGTCGGCTGCTTCGGCCTGCGGCCCCTTGCCTCGGACAGGAAGAGAGATGATGGGGAGCCGGCTGCCGAGTGCTGCCGCCTCTGGGTCACGCGGGCTGCACGGGGACGCTACCTAGGGCGCATTCTTACCCAAGCGGCAATTGAGATTGCCCGGACGCAGGGCTTTGCCGCTTTATACCTCAACAGCGTTCCTGAACATATGGCCACGGCTTATCACTTGTACCTACATCTCGGCTTCCAGCAGACCACGGCATATAAGAGTGTTCCCATCCCCGGCGTCCAGTTTCTCAGGCTCGGGCTTGACCAGCGGCACCGGTCGGGCAAGGCGTGATAAGAGCCTGATAAACTTGGGGAAATCGTCATTTTCAAGACAGGACACCACCCCAGCGTGCCGCACTCCGACATCCGCAACGTCGCCATCATCGCCCACGTCGACCACGGCAAAACCACCCTGGTCGATGCCATGCTGCGCCAGTCCGGCACCTTCCGCGAAAATGAAGCGTTGACCGACCGCGTCATGGACTCAAACGACCTGGAGCGCGAGCGCGGCATCCCCATCCTCGCCAAGTCGCCCGCCGTCTTCTACAAGGACTCGAAGATCAATATCGTCGACACGCCGGGCCACGCCGACTTCGGCGGCGAGGTGGAGCGCGCGCTCAAGATGGTGGACGCGGTAATTCTTTTGGTTGACGCGAGCGAAGGGCCGCTGCCGCAGACCCGCTATGTGCTCTCGAAAGCGCTTGAAGCCAAGCTGCCGCCGATCCTGGTTATTAACAAAATTGACCGGCCTGATGCGCGCCCGCAGGAGGTCCTGAACGAGGTTTATGACCTATTTATCGACCTCGACGCGGCCGAAGATCAGCTGGACTTTCCCGTGCTGTACACCAACGGCAAGCTGGGCCTGGCCTCGACCGAAGCGGGCAAGGTGGGCGAAAACCTGCAGCCGCTGTTTGAGACGATTCTGACCACCGCGCCCCCGGCACCGGGCGATCCGAAGGCTTCGCTGCAAATCCTGGTCACGAATCTTGATTACTCGGACTACCTAGGCCGCCTCGGCATCGCGCGCGTCTTTAACGGCACTTTGAGGACCGGCGAGGAAGTCCAGGTATCCAAGCGCGACGGCTCACTTGAGAAAGTCAAGATCACGAAGTTGTTCACCTTCTCCGGCCTGAAGCGGACCGACACCGACCAGACCGAGCTCGGCGACATCATCGCGCTCGCGGGCATCCCGGGGCTCACCATCGGCGAGTCGCTGGTCTCGGTCGATGATCCCAAGCCGCTGCCCTTGATCGTCATCGACGAGCCGACGATCGCCATGCAGATTTCGGTGAACAACGGACCCATGGCGGGACGCGAAGGCCAGTATGTGACCTCGCGCAACATCCGCGAGCGGCTGGATAAGGAGCTGCTGACCAACGTGTCCATCCGGGTCGAGGACACCGGATCGCCCGAAACCTTCAAGGTGCTGGGCCGCGGTGAGCTCCAGCTTTCCATCCTGCTCGAGATGATGCGCCGTGAAGGCTTCGAGATGATGGTCGGCCGGCCTGAGATTGTTACTAAGCGGGTCGATGGCAAGCTGATGGAACCGGTCGAGCACTTGACGATCGACATCCCGGACAACTTTGTCGGAACTGTGATTGAAAGGCTGGGCCCCAGAAAAGGCGAGATGGTGAAGATGGCCTCGCATGGCTACGGGCGCACCCGTTTGGAGTTCAAGGTGCCCTCGCGCGGGCTGATCGGGCTGCGCTCGGAGATGCTGACCGAAACGCGCGGCACCATCATCATGAACTCGATTTTCGAGGGCTACATGCCGTACCAGGGCGAGATTCCGCAGCGGCCTTCGGGGGCTTTGATCGCGGACCGCACCGGGTCGACAACCACCTATGCGCTGAACGGCCTACAGGACCGCGGCGTACTCTTTGTACCTTCCGGGCAGGAAGTGTACGAGGGAATGGTCGTTGGTGAGCACTCGCGCGAGAACGACCTGGACGTGAATGTGGTTCGCGAGAAAAAGCTGACCAACATGCGGGCTTCCTCGGCCGACGAAGCGCTGCGGCTCGTCCCGCACAAGGCCATGAACCTGGAGCAGGCGATCGAGTTCATCGCGGAAGACGAACTGGTCGAGGTCACACCCAAGTCGCTGCGGCTGCGCAAGAAGATTTTGCAGGCCAACCGGCGCCCGCGGCGCAATGCCGTGCCGGTAGCCTGACCCTTTGAGGATGGCTCAGCAGCCGCTGTTCCCGCCGAACCCGAAGGATGATCCGCGGCAGGAGGCGGCGCGCAAGGCCGCGCTCGCCCGCGGGCCGGTCCGCATGATGGCGCGGGCTGAGGCGCTGGTGCGCGTAATCGTGCGGCTGTACCTGGGTCTGCTGGTGGCGGCGCTGCCGTGGCTGGGCATCTGGGCTGAAAACAATCTGTGGACCTACAGCCCCACGCTGGTCGTACTGGCCGGGAACGGGTTCGTGCGGGGGCTGGTTTCCGGGCTGGGCCTGCTGAACCTTTGGCTGGCGGTTGTCGACGCCCGAACGGCCCGGGAGCTGTTTTAGAGCAGTTTTCCTGATGCTGTGAAGCGCGGAGATGGTCCCTCTTCGGCTGTTTCCGCCGGAAAAGCCACGTTCACAGCAGCTTGCTCCTCTACACTTTCAGGAAAACTGCTTCTCCACTGAGCGCGGAGGGTTCGCATGCCGGAGGTGGACATCAGCCTGCCGTCAGAAGCCTTAGCGGTCATCGCCAAAGCAGTCGAGGACGGCAGATTCGCCTCGGAAAGTGAAGTAGTGGCGGAAGCACTGCGGTTGGAGCGAAGGCCAAGATGCCTCATTTGACGAGCGAGAGCCGCCGTTCACAGTGAAAAGCGTGAAGAACTTCGGGCTAAGTTGCAGGAAGCTCTCGATGATCCGCAACCATATCTTTCTATGGAAGAAGTTATGGATGAGCTGGAAGCGGAGTTCGTGGCGAAATATCAACCATCCAATGCGCGTTAAGATTTCGCCTTACATCCAAGGCGACCTTTGAGAAATCGGCGCATACATTGCCATAGACCATCCAAAGCGCCGTCACATTTCCTTTGTCGAACGAAGGTGACCGAGGAAGCCTCTGATCAGGCAAGCGCCAACCCCCGCCTCACCTCAATCCCATTGTTTCGGCGTGTTTCGCTCAACTCCTCAATCAGATCTTCAAGCCGTACCTGCGCCCGCCGGCTGAGGGCCGGGAAGTAGAGCCCGAACTCCCGGTCGGAGCGAACTGCTTTGACCTCACCGAGTACCCGGAACGGCAGTTGGTTGACCGTAAAAGCAAGCTCCAGCCGAGCATCACGGGCAAGCGACTGCGGGCTTCGGAGGATCAGCAGGCAGCCGGTTCGGCTCAGGTTGACAACGCGGGCCGCGCAGGGCGCTCCATCCGCCGCCAGATACACTTCAGCCGCGCCCGAGCAGCGCAAGCGCCGGTGCCGCCGTTGTTCCGCTCCCACAATCATTGACGCACTCCCCAATCCATTCGGCGCATTACAGCTCCTATCGGCTTCCGGCAAGGAAACATGAGCCGCGCCCGTCTTCACTGGTGCCGTGGACACGCCGTCCCGGATCGCGTTTTTCTCCGAAGCCTTTGCTGAGGTGAACGGCGTGGCCGCGGTCGCGCAGTGGTGTACGGCATGGGTGAGAACCCATGAAGGTTTCAGACGAGGCTGTATTCAAGACCGCTCAATGCGGGAGCGAGCCTTTAAGCCCAATCACCAGCAGCCGCACCGCGGCGTCCCCGATGATCGGCAGATTGGCGGCCACGTTGCCTCCACGCAGGACCACTCCCGCCGGGAACGCATCTTCATGCAAGCGCCGGAGTTCCTCGTCGGGCACAAGCAGCAGCGGCACACCCGCGGGCAGGCCGCGGCGGAACTCCCGCATCGCGGCGAGCAGGTTCTCATTGGGCGCGTCCGCGCCGCCGGTGTTCGCGGCCCAAGTGGTCACAGCATAGACGCGCTGCCCCGGCGCGGACAGCATCAGCGTGCGGAGGACAGTGGCGGTACTCGGAGCCCATAAAGTACACGGGACGAGCACAACGGAGCCGCGCGTCAGCGGCACCGCTTGGGAGCTTTGCCCAGCCACAGTCAGCGCCTTCGCATGCAGGACCGGCAACGGCGCGGGCCGGCCCAGCATCTGGACGCGGGTAAGCGCTTCCCGCATGGGCGCGAGCTCGGCGCTCGCCCGCCATGCCGGCACTTGCACAATGGCTTCAAGCTGCTTGAGGGTGCCGGCGGCGGAAAGATCGCCCGTGTCGTGAGCAAGCGTCCAGCACCGGACCGCATCGGAAAACAAGAAGCTCGCGGACGCGGAAGCCTCCTTGCCGGGCAGCGCCTTTCCATCCGCAAGCAGCGGCAAAGTCACGCCATCCTGCTTGCCGCATACCTCCAGCGCCATGTCATTGTAGCCTGGGCTCGCGCCTGCGGTCGCGTCGAGGATTTGGTCTCCGGCGAACTGGATGTTCGCGTCGTAAGGGAAATTCAAAACGAGTGAGCGCCATTGCGGCAGCGCCGAGCCCGGCTCCTTGAGCCCGAGAAACGCGCGTATCAGGATCAAAAGCGCGGCCTCGTGCTCCTTCGGATCAGCCAGCGCGATGTACTGGACCGCGGCCGCGCGCGCCGGTTCAAACTGCTGCCCGAACAAGCACAGTCTGGCTAAGGCGAGCACTTCGGGCGCGTTGTGCGCGTAGTCCTCCGGCTTGGCGGTCAACGCCGCGCAATCCCGCGCGGCCCGGGTGATGCCCACGCCAAGGGCGAACGTGTCCGCCACGGTCAGGTCGTCGGCCTGCGCCCGCGCCGCATTGAACGGACCCATCGCCGCCGCAAGCGCCTCGGAAGGCGGCAAGGGCGGCGGAG
>CAXTUV010000162.1:0-7156 GCA_964247445.1 uncultured Acidobacteriaceae bacterium
GTTCGGGGCTTGCAGACCGGCCCGCACCGTCTCCGGCGACTATTACGACTTCATTCACGCGGGCCCGCACACATTGCTGTTCGCGCTCGGCGACATCAGCGGCAAAGGCATCTCGGCAGCGCTTCTTATGGCTTCGCTCCACGCGGCGGTGCGGGCGTTTACCTCAACCGGCTCCGCGCCCCTGCCGGGAACCATGCTGGCCCAATTGAATCGGCATCTGCTCGCGAGCACACAGCCGGAAAAGTACGCGACGCTATTCCTGGCCGCTTACAACCCGGGAACGCGCGAGCTTACCACGCGAATGCTGGCCAGCCGCCGCCCTTGCTCCTGCGCACGACGGGCCAGGTGGAGCGGCTGGAGGTCGGCGGGTCCGTCATCGGACTGCTTCCGGATCAAAGCTATGCCGAAGCCACGCTCACGCTGGAGCGGGGAGACCTGCTGGCTGCTTATTCAGACGGAGTGACGGAGCCGGAAAACGCCTTCGAAGAGTTCGGTGAAGCCCGCCTGCTGGCGCTTCTGGAAGCCCAGCGCGGGGCGGCGCTGACCCGCATCTCGTCCGAAGCGATGCAAAGCCTGCGCTCCTGGATCGGACCCGCCGAGCAGCCGGATGATATCACGCTGCTGTTGGCGCGGCAGCTATGACAGCTAAAGTTATGTGCACATTCAAAGCTGTAAGCACTCAGAAACTGAAAGCCTGGAAAGCGGTCATCCTGTATGAAGCAAAGGGTTTGCTACTCCAGCGCGTAGCGTGGATCGGATTACCATCGCTCCTCAGCGATGTCACCTTTATCGAACGGCTGTGTAGCATCTATCGAGCTGCAAACACGACGGTTGTTTTATAACTCAGCGTCCGAACGAATAACGCAGGAGATACACGCCCGCATCGATGCCGGGATTGAAGTTCGCGGTATTCGCATTGGAAAGGTGAGTGTACCGATACTCGGCTGTAAGGGAGCGATTGGCAAAGAAGCTGGGCTCGCCGACGTGCGCGCGGTAGAACTCAACACCCGCACCCACGCCGAAGGTGAAATTAAATGAGCCTGCGTCATTGACCGGCACGGGTTGTGCGGAGAGTAAATAGCCTCCTACCGCCTCCAGCAAAGGCTGAAGGCGGTGCCCCGGCAATAGGTTCAACCTTAAACCGAGCGGACTTAGACCCTGGCCGTAGGTGTAGGTGCGCTTGCAATATGTGGTGAAGACACTCTGGAAAGCATCGCCCTGCTGGGTTGTTCCTGAAAATGTGAAGGGACCGGTGGGCCTGCATGGTTCCACAGTTCGGGAGCTCGCAGCAGCAGTTGTGGTCATACCGCCAATGGTTGTCGTGAAAACACCGACGCTGGTCGGGTCGCTTTCCAACGTAAACGGCGTCAGCTCCGCTAGATACTGGAGGTTGAACGAAGGCCGCAGCCAGATGCGCCGGGCATAATCCACACCGAAGCTCACAATCTTGCGGTTCGCAGAAGCCCCAAGCAGGATGGGGCTGGAGTCATTCGCGTAGCCGGCGTAGATGGCCAGCGTGTTTTTGCGCGAGTAGCTGGGCTGGTCCTGCCCCAGAATGGGCGGCCCGGGCAGGGCTGCTGCCCCTAGAAAGCTTAAAATCGCAGGCCAAGCCCGAAAGCGCATTCGCCTACTATGGCATGCGAAAGCTTTCGGGCCAAGCAACTCCGGCACAGGCCGCTACTGCCCGGTCTCCACATGGTGCGCTTGCGCGAGAAGTTTCGCGCGCTCCGCGTGTTTTGTGTCGAGCGCGGCCCGGTGTACGGCCAGCTTCTTCACTGCCGGTACGGTGCTCGTTTGCGCTTCCTGCTTGGCTTTCTGCACGGCTTCATCGTTTCCCTTGAGCAAACCCTTGATGTATGCCTGGTCAAAACTGTCGCCGCTGAGCAGCTTGAGCTTGGAGTAAGAAGCGGCGTCGGAGACCGACATATCGAGCACCGGCTTCGCATTGGTATTCGCTGCCTTCTCGGCCGCGGCTTCCTGCTGCTCCAGTTGCGTGTGGTCCTGGATCACCATATTCGCGTACTGCTTTACGTCGGCGCTGCTGCTTTTCTGGAGCGCCAGCTGGCCGCTTTTGATCTCGTAGCTTGAATCCTGCGCCGTATCTTTGAGGAAGTCTGTATCCGCGGAGGACAGGTTCTGGCTGAATGCCGCTGAAGTTCCCGCCGCCAAGACCGCCGCCCAAAGAAAGTCATGCCGAGCCTGCATCTGTGTTCTCCTCACCTTTAAGGCGCAGAAGCGGCTTTTTCCGTTGCCCACGCACACGAAAACGCTTCCGGTGGATAGGAGCTCAGCCAAGCCGGGAGACCTGTACCTTATAGCTATGAGCGCCGTGCCCGCACCCGCGATCCAATCCGGCAAGGAGTTTCCGCCGGGCCCTTCGTATTTTGCCCGCTTTGCCCGCGGCGACCTGTTCCGGCTCAGCGCGCTCGAGTTCATCGATCAGTGTTTTGAGAAGTACGGCGACCTGCTCCACTACCGGGCGCTCGGGTTTCATATCTACCAGGCCAGCCACCCCGACCTGGTGCATGACCTTTTGATCACCGACGCGCGCCGGCACCATCGCGGCATCGTGATGCAGAAAGCGCGGTACATCCTGGGCGACGGGCTTCTGTCAAGCGAGGACCCGTTCCATATGCGGCAGCGGCGGCTGGCGCAGCCTGCCTTTCATCGCGACCGCATCGCCGCGTATGGGCGGGTCATCGGCCAATACGCCGCCGAGCTTACCGCGCAGTGGCAGGCCGGCAGTACGCGCAATATTTACGGCGATATGCAGACCTTGTCGCTGCGCATCGTAGGCAAAACCTTGTTTGACTCTGAACTTGAGTCGGTGAATCGCCGCGTGGCCGCCGCGGTCGATGCGTTCATGAGCTTTCTGCCGCTCGCGTTTCTTCCCTTCTCCCGCGTAATTCTTCAACTGCCGGTGCCGCGCATGACTCGCATCCGGGAGTCCCGGCGCGAGCTCGATACCTTGATCAACGGCATCATTGCCAATCACCGGGCGGAAGGCCGCGACCGCGGCGACCTGCTTTCGATGCTGCTCGCCGCCCAGGACGAGGAAGGCGGCACAGGCGGGATGTCGGACGAGCAGGTCCGCGCCGAGTGCGTTACGGCGCTGCTTGCCGGCAACGAAACTACCGCGAACGGTTTGTCGTTCGCGCTATGGCTGCTGGCCCGCCACCCGGAAGCACAGGCGCGCCTACAGGCGGAAGCGTCCGCAGTGCTGGGAAATCGCAACGCTGAAGCAGCCGACTATGCCAAGCTGCCTTTTGCTTACGGCTGTTTTGCCGAGGCAATGCGGCTTTACCCGCCGGTCTGGACCTTGGCTCGCACGGCCGCCGAAACATACCAGTGGCGCGGCTTCACCGTACCCAAGGGCGCGGTGCTGATGGCCCCGCAATGGGTCATTCACCGCGATGAGCGTTTCTGGCCGGAGCCGGATCAGTTTCGGCCGGAACGCTTCCTGCCCGACGCTCCCGAGCGCACCGGACGACATCGCTTCGCATACTTTCCGTTCGCCGCCGGTTCGCGCCAATGCATCGGCGAAGGGTTGGCCTGGATGGAAGGGGTGCTGACGCTTGCAACCATCGCACGCGACTGGACCCTGGCGTTGCCGCCCGGCGCGGCGGCTGAGCTTGCCGTGGAACCTGCTGTTACTTTACGGCCAAAGCGTGGCGTTCACCTCATCACAGAACGGCGCGCCACGCAAGCTTTTTCAGCAGCCTAAAAACTTTCGCTTGCCATTCGCCCCCTTATCAGCGTAACTTCACTAAATGGGCGAACAAAAGGCAAACCTATTCCCCATCCTGCAAGGGCCTGCCGGCCTAGCCCGCTTGGCGGCGAATGCCCCGGAAGCCGGCGCGGGCCGTCTCGGTCGTTTTCATGCCTTACCCGCGAAATCGGCCCTAAACCGATCTACTTCCAAGCGTAAGTTGTGGTTCGCGCGCACACTCAACCCGTACCGAGGCTGCGAGTTTGCCTGCCGCTACTGCTATGCGCGCTACACGCATGAGTTTTTAGATTTCCAAGACCCTGAGGCGTTTGAGCGCGAAATCTATGCCAAGCAGAACCTGCCTTGGCTCTTGGAGCAGGAGCTGCGCACGCTTGACTCGTCCGAGGAGATCGCGATCGGCACGGCGACCGATCCCTATCAGCCGATTGAGCGTCAGATGCGCATTACGCGCGGTTTGCTGGAAGTACTCGCGCGGCGCTCCGGACTGAAGATCGGGTTGGTTACGAAGTCTACGCTGATCACCCGCGACATTGACCTGCTGACCGCGATTGCCGCGCGGAACACCCTCACCTTGCACCTTACGATCACCACCACCGACGCCAAGCTCGCGCGCAAACTGGAGCCGCGCGCGCCCCGACCCGACCTGCGGTTCCGCGCGGTCGAGCAGTTACGCGCGGCCGGGCTCACCGTGGGCGTCTTGTGCTCGCCGTTGCTGCCGGGGATCACCGACAACGGCCCGGCGCTCAACCTGGTCGCGCGCGAGGCCGCCCGGGCAGGGGCAAGCTTCTTCTCAGCCGAACCGCTGTTTCTGAAGTCTTGCTCGCGCGAAACGTTTTTCCGGTTTGTGGAAGAGGAGTTCCCGGCGTTACGGCGCTTGTACGCGGACCGCTTTCAGCACGATGTGTTCCAAAGCCCCTCCTACGCCGCGCGCATCCGGGCGATGGTCGCGTCCACGGCGCAGCGGCATGGCCTCGAGCACCGGAGCATGGATGCGATTCTTACCCGCGAACCCGTGACATCCACTCCCCCGAAGAAGGAGCCGGCGCAGGCAAGTCTTTGGCCCGCCGGGCAGCTCAGCGCGTAATCAGGACTTCGTACAGATTGTCCTTCGCGAGAAAGAACCGTGTGTTGCTGAATGCCGCGAAGAGCTTTTCAATATTGCGGTTGGTATACACGCGCCGCACTGGGAACTTTTCTGTTTCCTGCATTTCGACCTGATCGGTCGCGGTGAGGTGGTAGCGGTAATACTCCGTGTTCGGCCCAACCATCTTGGTATGGAAAATGGCTAGGAGGCGTCCGCCGGGGCGCATGGCCCGGTGCAGCTCCTGGATGAGCGGCTGCACCAGTGATTCAGGGATGTAGTCGAGCGCGGTCCAAAGGAGCACCACATCGAAGTGACGGCCTCCGAAGTCCATGTTCTCGACCAAAAACTGTTCCGTGTTGAAGCTTGGCGACTCCCCGGGTTCGGACGGCGGCAGCTCCCAACCGCCGCGCAAAGCCTCAGCGGCTAAGTCAGCCATCCAGATACCGTGGCCGTCCTCCGTCAGATATTTCACGTTCACGGGAGAGGTTGGCCCCACATCAAGCACGCGAAGATTTTGCTCGACCGCAAGGTGCTTGCGTAGGGTTGCCCAAGCGCTGGAGTGGCGCGGCACTCTGGGGCCAGATAAGCGCGTAGGGCGTGCATCTTCTTGAACGTCACGCTTCAAAAATAGGGTGCGGAGCACTGCGGAACCTCGGAAGCGTACGAGCTAATTGGCGGCCTGCGCGTTTTGCCCGCTTGCGCCGGCGGCGGCCGTGCTGGATTGAATAAGATCCACTTTGCCCGAAAACCCGGAATTTTCCTCGATGGAAAGCCGGGATGCCTGGATATCGCCAACCAAAGATGCGCCGGAGCGGAGCTCGACGCGGCCGGTCGCGGCGATATTGCCGTTGAGCTGGCCAAGAATAATCACATCGCGCGCGGCAACGTTCGCGTGCACCTTGGCGTTCGCTCCGACGGTCAAGCGGCTGCCTGAAAGCGTGATTGTTCCTTCCACAAACCCGTCGACGACCAGGTCCTCGCTTCCCCGCACTTCGCCCCGCACCTGCAAGCTTTTTCCGATGCTTGCGCTCACGCCTTCCACCACGGCCATCCTTTGCATCTCCTTGTTCACCCTCACTGTACATCAGCGATTGGGAGATTACGGAGCAGCGGAGCAGGGTGTGCACACGGAGTTACCCTCATCTGCGTCCAAGCCTAGAATGCTAACGCGCGAGCGCGTTATGCCGATAAGGATGATGATGCGCACGCGCCGCCGCACAAACGCTTCCCGGCCTTTCCACGAGTTCGGCCTACTCCTGCTTGCGCTGCTGAGCAGCGTATGCCTCCTTACGGCTGCCTGCTACGCACAGTCTGAACCACCTCAGCCTTCCGAGGTCGACGTTGTCAAGTTGGTCCGCAACGCGGCTTACAACGAGCAGCGAGGCGGCGGCGGGGAGCACCCCTTTCGCTACCTTTACAAGAAGGAAGAGGACGGAAAAACCACGCTCAAAGAAGTACTGGAAACCCGCGATGGGACGGTTGCGCGCCTGTTGGAGCGCGAAGGAAAGCCTTTGAGCGCGGACGAAAATCAGGCCGAGCTTTCACGACTGGGAAAGCTGCGCGGCGACCCGGATGCGCAAGCCAAGCGCGCGAAACGCGTGGACGCCGTCGGCGACCGCGCGAATACGATGACGCAGCTGCTGCCGCAGGCGTTTCTGTACACATATGCGGGTATGGTTGCCGGTCCGAGCGGACCCTGCTACCGCCTGCTGTTTGCGCCTAACCCGAACTGGACGCCGCCCAGCCGCGAAGCCGAGGTATACCACGGGATGGCGGGTGAGATTTGGGTGGACGCGGCCCAGCAAAGGCTGGCGCGGTTCCAGGCTCATCTCATCTCGGACGTGAACTTTGGGTGGGGCGTTGTCGGACGGCTCTTCAAAGGCGGCACGATTCTTGTCGTGCAGGAGGACGTCGGCGATCATCACTGGGAGCCGACGCAGA
This sequence comes from uncultured Acidobacteriaceae bacterium, assembly GCA_964247445.1. Lineage (GTDB taxonomy): Bacteria > Acidobacteriota > Terriglobia > Terriglobales > Acidobacteriaceae > EB88. The sequence goes on from CAXTUV010000162.1 coordinate 6,756, forward strand.
TGCGTCTGAACCTCACCGGTAAGATCTTGCTGGTCAAGTCGCTTAACCTGCAAACGACGGAGAATCTGACTGACTTTCACCCAATTGCTCCGATGAGCATGAGCGCGGCCATCGCGGAACTGACGGCGATGCCGCTCAAGGAAATTCACCAGGATACGCCGGAAAAAAGCATTATTTCAGGCCACTAGCAGTGTAGGGCAGGATCTAAGCACTCCTGCCCACATTAGTTGGAGGTGCTACGAAAGGCTCGTGTCGTCGCCGCCGAAGTCACCGCCGCCATCGGAAAAGTCGTCGTAGCTCGAGTCTTGGGAACCGGCATCGTACCCACCTCCCGCATCGTTGTTTCCGCTGTCGCCGTAGTAGTTATTGACGACTTCCTCACGCGGCGCGTCTCCATAGCC
>CAXTUV010000163.1:0-7092 GCA_964247445.1 uncultured Acidobacteriaceae bacterium
GTGGCTGGAGGGGTACGAAGGGTCGAAGCCCGTCCGCATCGGCAATGCCGCTGCGGAGCAGTTGCAACTCGACATCTACGGCGAGGTGATGGACGCGTTCTTCCACGCCCTGGCCGCGGTGAAAGCGCCGCGCTCGGTCGACCTGCACCTCCAACAGCTGCTTATCAATCACCTGCTGACGATCTGGCGGCAGCCGGACCAGGGTATCTGGGAGACACGGAGCGGAGCGCAGCACTTCGTGTACTCCAAGATGATGGTCTGGGTCGCGCTCGACCGGGCCATTGCGATCGCGGAAACAACCGGCAACGATGTGCCGCTGGATGAGTGGCGCGCGGCGCGGGACGAGGTGCACGCCGAGGTATGCGCGAAAGGCTTCAATAAGAAGCTGAAAGCATTCACTCAGGTGTACGACGGAGAGGATTTGGACGCTTCGCTGCTCCTAATGCCGCAGGTCGGCTTTTTACCGCCAAGCGATCCTCGAGTAAAAGGGACGATTGAGGCGATTGAAGCGGGTCTGATGAAAGATGGCCTGCTGTTGCGCTACGATACGGGTCGCTCCGCCGATGGACTGCCTGAGGGCGAAGGTGCGTTCCTGGCTTGCTCCTTCTGGATGGTGAGCTGCTTGAAGATGATCGGGCGCGAGGCCGACGCCCGCAAGCTCATGGACCGTCTCCTAGCCCTTCGCAACGCCCTGGGTTTGCTTGCCGAAGAGTACGACACGGCCAAGCAGCGGCAGGTGGGCAATTTCCCGCAGGCGTTTTCACACATCGCGCTGGTGAATGCCGTGTTCGACCTAGAAAGTACTGAGCAGCAAGTGCGGCAGCGGCATCAGCGCTACACGCGCTCGCCGTCGGGCACGTCCGAGCAGCCGAGCACACCCGAGCTGGATCCTCACCAGGCCGACTCTTCTGAAAACCAACAGCCCAGCACGGCGAACGAACCTGCATCTACCTGAACGGAAGGTGAGGAAAAGATGCACGAGTTTCGCGTATGGGCGCCGAAGGCGCAGCGGGTGGAAGTAGTCGCAGGCGGCGAAAAGCACGCGCTGAACACCGACGAGGGCGGCTGGTGGTCGGCCGAGGTGGAGGCCGCCGGGCCGGGCACGGACTACTGCTACCTGCTGGACGGGGACGAGCTGAAGCTGCCCGACCCGCGCTCGGCATTTCAGCCGGAAGGGGTGCACGGGCCTTCGCGCTTGGTCGACCATTCGGCATTTGAGTGGAGCGATGCGGGCTTTACCGCGAGGGCGTACCAGAGCGCGATCATCTATGAGCTGCATATCGGCACCTTTACGCTGGAAGGCACCTGCGACGCGGCGATTGAAAAGCTCGACTACCTCCTTGATCTCGGCATCACGCATGTGGAGTTGCTGCCGTTCGCGCAGTTTCCGGGCAAGCACGGGTGGGGATATGACGGCGTGGATCTGTTCGCCCCGCAGAACTCCTACGGCGGCCCGGACGGGCTGAGGCGTTTTGTGGACGCGGCCCATGGGAAAGGCCTCGCGGTGCTCATGGATGTGGTCTACAACCACTTTGGCCCGGCCGGCGCATACCTAAGCAAGTTCGGCCCCTACCTGACCGCCGAGCACAAGACGCCCTGGGGCGACGCGGTGAACTTTGAAACCGCGGGCTCCTACGAGGCGCGGCGGTTCTTCTGCGATAACGCGCTGATGTGGCTGCGGGATTATCACATCGACGGCCTGCGGCTCGACGCGGTCCACGCCTATATCGACCGCTCGGCGATTCACTTCATGGAGCAGATCAACACGGAGGTCCACGCGCTCCAAGCCGCCACGGGCCGCACGTACCTGATGATCGCCGAGTCCGACCTGAACGACCCGCGGCTGATGCGCGCGCCCGAGGCGTACGGCTACGGCTTCGACTCGTCTTGGTCCGACGACTTTCACCATGCGCTCGTCACCGTGCTCACGGGCGACCGCAGCGGCTATTACTCCGACTTCGGCGACTTCGCCGACCTGGGTAAGGCTCTCACGCAGGCGTATGTGTACGACGGCCAGTTCGCGCCGCACCGGGATCGGGTCCATGGGCGGCCCGCGACGGGCTTGCCCGGTTGGAAGTTCTGCGGCTACTCACAAAACCACGACCAGATCGGCAATCGCGCGAAAGGCGAGCGCCTGGAGCACCTGACGGACGTGCCGCGCGCGAAGATCGCGGCCGCGCTTACCCTGCTCGGGCCGTTTCTGCCGATGCTGTTCCAGGGTGAGGAGTGGGCGGCGTCGTCCCCGTTCCAATACTTCACCGATCACGAGGATAAGGAACTGGGTCGGCTGGTTTCCGAGGGCCGCACCAGGGAGTTCGCGGCGTTCGGATGGGATCCGGCGGAGATCCCCGACCCGCAGGCGGCCTCGACCTTTGAGAACTCGCGGCTCAAGTGGGATGAGCTTTCCGGAGAAAAGCACGCGGACATGCTGCGCTGGTACAAGGCGCTGATCGCGTTGCGCAAGGCGACTCCCGAGCTCACCGACGGCGCGCTCGAAATGGTGGATGTGGACTTTGACGAGGAGGATCGCTGGTTCACCATGCAGCGCGGCGGGATTGTGGTTGTGTGGACGCTCGCCGAGGAAGGCTACTCGGCGAGCCTGGACGACTCGGTTGAGTTGCTGCTCGCCTCCGACCCCGAAATCTCGGTCGAGGACGGCCACTTATCTCTACCGGGGGTAGGCATCGCGGTGCTCGGCATCGCATGAGCAACCGCTACTACCGGGGGCCGCGCACAGATCATTTCGACGGTGAGCGGTTTTTCCACCCCGGCCTCCTTCCGTCCGACAAAAGCCTCGGCATGGTACTGCGCTGGCGGTTTCTCGGCAAGCGGGCGCGGTGGCCGAGGAGTGTGCCGGCGCTCTCCAGTGTGCGTCCGCCCGAGCGCGTTGTCGGCCTGCGAATCACATTTGTCGGCCATGCTTCGCTCCTCATCCAAACCGCGGGGCTGAACTTGCTGGTGGACCCGGTTTGGTCGGAACGGGCGAGCCCGTTCCGCAAGCTGGGCCCGCTTCGAAGCAACCCTCCCGCGATTGCGTTCGAGGATTTGCCGCCGATCGACGCGGTGCTCCTGACCCACAACCACTACGACCACATGGACACAGCGACGCTGGCACGGCTCGCCCGCGAGCACAACCCGCGCATGCTCGCGCCGCTGGGCAATGACGTAATCATTCGCGCCGCGGGTCCGGAAGCGCGGGTCGAAACAGGGGATTGGTGGGACGCCTTCTCCCTTTCCAACGATGTGCGCGCCACCATCGTGCCCGCCTATCACTGGTCATCTCGACGGATCAGCGACCGCCGTAAGGCTTTGTGGGGAGGCTTCGTGCTCGAGACGCCTGGCGGGCGGGTCTACTGTGCGGGCGATACCGCGTATCGCGACGGCGCGATCTTCCGCGAAATCCGCGAGCGGTGCGGGCCGTCTGCCGTCGCCGTGCTGCCCATCGGCGCTTACGAGCCGCGCTGGTTCATGAAGACCCAGCACGCCAACCCGGAGGAAGCCCTGCGGATCGCCGGCGAAATGGGTGCCGAGCACCTGCTCGGCGTGCACTGGGGCACATTCCAGCTCACGGACGAGCCGTACGATGAACCGGCCAAGCGGCTGTCGGCGGCTGCGCAAACCGCGGCCGGCATGCGCGTACAGGCTCTCCGTCCCGGCGATACTATCGAGCTTTGATCTCTTCAACCGCGGCCGGCGCTACACCCTGCCAAGCATGGAAGGGCTCAGCCGGAGTTCTGGAGGAGGACTGCGTTTGTCGGAACACCTCACCGCCCAAGAGCAAGCTAGGCGCGGGCCCGGGCGCGGTGACATGGAGCAGGCTAAGTGTGGTGCGAGTTAACTGCTGCTCCGGCCGCCCGGCGTACGAGACGAGCACGCAAGGGTAGTCGCCGGGCAGCCCTTGCTTGCGCCACTCGTGGGCGATCGCGGAAAGGTCGCGGCCCGGCATGTAGACCACGCGCGTGGGCTCGGGGTTCGCGGCTTCACCCGGGGCGTGATGGCCGGTGCTGAGCAGGATGCTTGAGGCGGCCCGGCGGTCTGTAAGTGAACAGGGCAGGGCAGCGGCCGCGGCGGAAGCCGCCGTGATGCCCGGGACGACTTCAAATGGCACGCCCGCTGCCCGGAGCGCGTCCATCTCTTCTCCGGCGCGGCCGAACAACAATGGGTCACCCGACTTCAAGCGCACCACCGCGCGCCCGGCGCGCGCGCCCGCGATCATATGCTCGTGGATCTGTTCTTGCGTGACCGAAGCGCGCCCGCAACGCTTGCCGACGCTGACGACCTCCGCCGTTTTCGGGGCAAGGGCCAGGATGGCTTCGGGCACGAGGTCGTCGTGCAGCAGCAGGTCGGCGCTCGCGAGCAGGCGCGCGGCCTTCAGGGTCAGCAGGTCCGGGTCGCCCGGGCCCGCGCCCACCAGCATGACCGTGCTTGCTTGCCTCCCCGCGCCGGTATGTCTTTCAAAGTGCGCCTGCCCATTCTCGTTTTCGGCTGGATTTTTGTCGCGAGGTGAGCTCGTGCCGCGCAGCAGCTCCAGGTGCTCGTGCGGCAGCGCCAGCCGCCGCGAAGGGCAGCCCCGCAGCTCGCAGGCTTGGCGCTCGCCCAGCATTTGGAGCAGCGACTTGCGCTCCTCGCTTGCCGGATACGCCGCCAGCACCTCGCGCCGGAGCTTGCCGACGGTGTGCAGCCATGGCCCCAGGTCGTGCGGGAGCGCCCTGTCAATTTCATACTTGAGTCTCTGCGCAGTTGAAGGGCTTTCGCCCGCGGTCGAAATAGCGATCTGCAGGTCGCCCCGGCTCACCACGGAGCCGTAGTAAAAGTCGCAGTGCGGGATGTCGTCGACCGCGTTGCAAGGCTTGCCCGCCGCGCGGCACAGCCGGTACACGTGCTGGTTCACCGGCGTGACGCTCGTGCCCGCGATGACGAGGAACTGCCCGTCGATATCGGCATCCCGGAACTCTCGCCGATGCCAAGTAATCGCCCCGCGCGCGGCAAGCCGCTCCACCTCCGGCTTGCCCCATGGGGCAACCACCGTCACCCGCGCGTCGCTCGCGACCAGCGATTCGATCTTGCCGGTCGCGACCTCGCCGGCGCCCACCACCAGGCACGGGCGGCCGTCGAGCTTGAAGAAGACAGGAAGCAGGCTCATCTACATATCCGCCGAAACGGTTTGCATCGCGCCGCCCGCGTCACGCTCCACCGGCGTCACCTGCTCACCCGCAAGCTGCGCGCGCAGCTCGTCGTTCGAGTGCCGGGCGAAATACGCCCGCAGCGTTTCGCCCTCGCCCAAACGCCGCCCCTGGTAGGTCTTGAGCAGCCGCTCGATCGCCTCGGGCACCTCGGTCGCGGGAATTCGATAGCCGACAGGCCGCGCCGCGCCCGCGAACTGCCCGACCGACCCGCCCACGCAAAAGTAATAAGCGTCCACCAACCGCCCGTCGTGCTTAATCTTCTTGCCCTCGATCCCGATATCGGCGATCCAGTGCTGGCCGCAGGAGTTGGGGCAGCCCGTCACATGCAAGCGCAGTTGCTGGTCGAACTCCGGCACGCGTTCTTCCAACTCGTCCACCAGCCAGCGCGTAAAGCCCTTCGTTTCCGTAATCGCGAGCTTGCAGAACTCGGTCCCCGTGCAGGCCACCGCGCCCCGCCAAAACTGCGAGCCCTCGACCTTGATGCCGTGCTCGCCGAGCTCCCGCGCGAACTCGCCCGCGCGCTCGGTCGGGATGTCGATAAAGAGCAGATTCTGCCCGACCGTGGTCCGCAGGTGGTTTGACCCGTAGCGCTCGGCCAGGTCGGCGACAGCGGCCATCTGATCGCCGGTCATGCGGCCCCGCAGCACGGACGCGCCCACGTAGCTCAAGCCGGGCTGCCGCTGCGGATGGATGCCGACATGGTCGCGCAAAACGTCATCCGGAATCTTTTCCGGCACCGCCGCCGGCAGGGGCGAACCCAAGCGCCGGTTCAGCTCCGCGAGGAACGACTCCGCCGTCCAGCCCTCGCGCATGAACAGATATTTGAGCCGCGCTCGGTCCCGGCTTTCGCGCAGCCCTTGCTGGTCGCGGAAGATCTCGGCAATGGCCCGAGCAACGGCAAATGCGCGGTCCTCCGGCACCCAGCAGGGGAGCTTGAGCGCCATGTGCGGCTCATTGGATAGCCCGCCGCCCACGCGCAGGGAAAAGCCCTTTTCGGACCCGCGCAGGGTCGCGGTCAGGCCGATGTCGTTGATCTCCGGGTACGAGCACCAAATGGGGCAGCCGGTGACGGAAATCTTGAACTTGCGCGGCAGATTGTAGAACTCCTGATTGGCGATCAGATCGCCCGCGATCGCGAGCGCCACCGGTGAGGTGTCGAACACCTCGTGTCCGTCGACCCCGGCCAATGGGCAAGCAGTCACGTTCCGGGCCACGTCGCCGCACGCGCCCTTCGGTGACAGGCCCACCTTATCGAGCGCGTCCACGACTTCAGGCAGCGATTCGATCGTCAGCCAGTGCAGCTGGATGTTTTGCCGGACGGTGATGTCGGCCTGGTTGCGCGCGTACCGCTTGGTCAGCTCGGCCACAGTCTTCATCTGCGCCGCGGTCAGCTGCCCCGCCGGGGCGATGATGCGCATCATGAAGTACGCGCTTTGCAGCCCCTCGCCGGCCTTGCCGCCGGTCACGCCCGCGCCGTCGCCCTGCGTGTACACGCCCCACCACTTGAAGTACACATTGGCCCACTCCGGCAGTACGCTTTCCCGGCCTTCGCGCGCGAACCGGCGCACCTCGTCAAACATCTCCCAGGCGTTCTTTTCGACCTTTAAGCGCTCCACGCGCTGGGCTTTGGTTTCCTTCACTTCGGGCATCGCGGATCCTCATTTGCAGCTAGAAAAAGCCCGCCGAGCGCGAACGCAAGGCGGGCGGGAGCGGAGGCACTCCCTACCGCGCGCCAGGGCAACAAGCGCGGGCTGAGCAGGTGTGCATATTTCTAAGACTACGGGTGGGCGCGGGGTGAGTCAATCGGGATCGTTTGACCCGCTAGAAGGTTAAGGTGACCTGCAAGAACACCCGCCGCGAAGCCGCGCCGTTGGGCGAGGAAAAAATCTGCCCGGCGAGCGCGTTC
>CAXTUV010000164.1:0-4084 GCA_964247445.1 uncultured Acidobacteriaceae bacterium
GATGTACCGTCTCATGCTCTTGTCACGACGCACCGACGATCGGGAGATCCTGCTTAAGCGCCAGCAAAAAGTCTTCTTTCAGATCTCGTGCGCTGGGCACGAAGCCCTACTCGTCGCGGCCGGCATGGCGCTCAAGCCCGGCTACGACTGGTTTTTTCCCTACTACCGCGACCGCGCGCTGTGCCTGACCCTCGGCTCGACGGTGGAGGAGCTGTTGCTGCAAGCCGTCGGCGCGGCGGCCGACCCCGCGAGCGGAGGCCGGCAAATGCCCTGCCATTGGGGAAATCCGCGGCTCAATCTGGTTTCCACCTCATCCGTGACCGCGACGCAGTGCCTCCATGCTATCGGTTGCGCGGAGGCCGGCCGGTATTTCGCGCGCCCTCCCCAGGCGGCAGCCAAAGTCGAAGGCGATTACCGCGCCTATAAGGACGTTTCGTTTCAGGGCGATGAGGTGGTTTACCTTTCCATCGGTGAGGGTTCGACCTCGCAGGGCGAGTTTTGGGAGTCGCTCAACACCGCCTCGAACGCGAAGCTGCCCGTGCTGTACCTGATCGAGGACAATGGCTATGCCATCTCGACTCCGGTGGAGGTGAATACGCCGGGCGGCAGCATTTCCAACCTCGTTCGCGGCTTCCCGAACTTCTTCTTTGCCGAAGTAGACGGGACCGATCCCATCGCGAGCTACGGCGCGCTGACCGAAGCAGTGGCGTGGTGCCGCGCGGGGCACGGCCCGGCATTTGTGCATGGCCATGTGGTCCGGCCCTATTCGCACTCCGAGTCCGATGATGAACGGCTGTACCGCAGCCCGGCGGAGATTGAAGCTGATGTGTTGCGTGACCCTCTGCCGCGCTTTCGGGACTTTCTCCTGCGCGAGCGGCTGCTGGACGAGGAAGGCCTGCGCACGCTCGAGCGCGGCGTGGATGCGGAGGTAAGGGCAGCCTCGGACCGAGCGCTTGCCGCGCCGCTGCCTGAAGTCGCGAGTATCCCGCTGCATGTGTACTCCGAAAACTATGACCCGACCAGCCCGGCTCTTGCTGTCGCGCCGGCGGAGGGTGAGGGCAAACCCCGCACCATGGCTGAGCTCATCAACAGCTGCCTTCACGAGGAAATGCGGCGCGACCCGCGCATCGTGGTCTACGGGGAGGATGTGGCGGATGCCAGCCGCGAGGAAGCCCTGCGCGCGGGCCAGGTCAAGGGCAAAGGCGGAGTATTCAAGCTCACCGCCGGCCTCCAAACCGAGTTCGGCTCGGACCGCGTTTTCAACTCGCCCTTGGCCGAGGCCAACATTGTCGGCCGAGCCCTGGGCTACGGCGTTCGCGGCATGAAGCCGGTGGTTGAAATCCAGTTCTTCGATTACATCTGGCCCGCCCTGCACCAGATGCGCAACGAGCTCTCCAACCTCCGGTGGCGCTCGAACGGTACGTTTTCCGCCCCGGTGGTTATCCGCTGCCCCATCGGCGGCTACCTGACCGGCGGTTCAATCTACCATTCGCAATCGGGCGAGGTAATGTTCACCCACACACCCGGCATTCGGGTCGTCATGCCCTCAAACGCGCTCGACGCCAAGGGCCTGCTCCGGACGGCGATCCGATGCGATGACCCGGTGCTCTTTCTCGAACACAAACGGCTGTACCGCGAGCCGTTCGCCCGCTCGGTCGACCCCGGGCCCAATTTCATGGTGCCGTTCGGCAAAGCCGCTGTAGTACGCTCTGGGACCGGCTTGACCGTCATCACCTACGGCGCGGTGGTGCCTCGGGCGCTTCAAGCGGCGCAGCGGGCGGAACGCGAGTTCGGACTGAGCGTCGAGGTGCTGGACCTGCGTACGCTCGCTCCGTACGATTGGGAGGCCATCTCGACCTCCGTGCGGAAAACCAGCCGGGTTCTGGTGGCCTACGAGGATATGCAAAGCTGGGGGTACGGTGCGGAGATCGTCGCGCGCATCGCGGATGAGCTTTTCGAGGATTTGGACGCGCCGGTACGCCGGGTCGCCGGCATGGACACCTTTGTCGCGTACCAGCCCATTCTTGAAGACGCGATCCTGCCGCAGCCGGAGCGTATCTTGAACGCGATACGAGACTTAGCAGCCTGGTGAGCCGCTACTTGAAGCAATGCTTGAAGGACTCAAAAGTATAAACAGCCGAGTTCCGGGATTCGGTTCGCGGCATGCGCTCCGAAGCTAGGAATGCGGCCGCAAAATCACCCACACGGAAAACGCGGAAAGCAGGAGCGCCAGGAAAAGCAAAATGCCTAGGGTGCCCACGATCCAGGCGCGCTTTACAGGTGGGGGTGTTTCCTGCGGGGCAAGCTGCTTTTGGGTTTCAGGCGCGGGAGGGCGGAGGCGATTGCTCATGGCTTGCGCCTATTAGCGCGCGAGCGCGGCATCCACTGCTTCACTGCGAGTGGAGCGCCTCCCATCTGCGGATTTTGTTTGTCGGCGACGTTTTTGGCCATGCCGGGCGGTACATCGTCCATGAGCACCTTCCCGCTCTCGTCGAAGCGCAAGCAGTGGACCTGCTCGTTATTAACGCTGAAAACGCAGCCGGCGGCTTCGGTGTGACTCCGGCGATTGCGGACGAACTGTTCGACATGGGCGCGCATGTGCTGACCACCGGCAACCATGTGTGGGACAAGCGCGAAATCATCGACTACATGCAGGGAGCGGCACCGGGCGATACGAGCCGAGCCCGCCGCATCCTGCGCCCGGCCAATTACGTGGAAGGCACACCGGGTTTTGGTTGGTTTGAGGGCGAGCTTTCGAGCGGGCAACAGTATGCGGTGATCAATTTGCAGGGCCGTGTCTTTATGGCAGCTAATGATTGCCCTTTCCGGGCTGCGGACAAGCTGATTGAACAGCTCACGGCACCGGTGGTGCTCGTGGACTTTCACGCCGAGGCGACGAGCGAGAAAGTGGCGCTCGGCTGGCATTTGGACGGGCGGGTGACCGCTGTCCTAGGAACGCACACTCATATACCGACAGCGGACGATCGGGTGCTGCCGGGCGGAACCGCCTATCAAACGGATGTGGGCATGAGCGGACCTTATGACGGGGTGATCGGGGTGGAGAAGAAAGACGTGCTTCATCGATTTCTGACCGGAATGCCCGCGCGTTTTGAGCAAGCGGAAGGCGATCCGCGCATGAGCGCGACCCTGATTGATTGTGATGAGCAGACGGGAAAAGCAAAATCAACGCGAAGATTTCTGTTGGGTGAATGACCGATGTCCCATTTTGATGCTTACCATAGGGTGACTTTAGGCATGTAGGGTAATCCTTTTTTCTTGCTTTCGACCCACGCTGTTCCGTAGAGTCCCGGCATGTGGATGAGGCAAAGCCGTGCCCGGCAAGAGGACACCCAGGGTATCGGCAGCAGCTTTTCCGGCCGTCGACTCGGTTTTGCTGGGCTCCTATCTTGGCTTGTACTGCTTTTCTTCGCGGCTCCTGGGCGCGCTCAGCACTACAGCTTTGAGCAGTTCGGACCGAACCAGGGCTTATCGAACCTTGACGTGAGCTCGATTGTGCAGGACACGCAAGGCGTTCTTTGGGTCGGTACGGAAAACGGCGTGTTTCGCGCCGACAGCACACATTTCGTGAAAGTGCCCAACTACCGCGACGCTGAAGAGGGCTCGGTAGAGGCGATGCATGTGGACGGTACCGGCCGCGTCTGGGTAGCTGGGTCTCGGCATCTTGTTTTCTTCACGCCGGACGGAGGCCGCCACGATGTGGCGCAGCTGGAGCCGGGTGAGATTGTCGGTGGTGTCGTACAGCTTGCTTCTTTGCCGGACAGCCCCAACCGCCTGTTTCTCCTGATGAACCAGCACCTGGAACAGTTCGATTCGGAGGACGGCGGATCGACATGGATCCGAAGCGACAGCTTCGGCCAAGCAGCAATACACGGGACGCCTTCCCTGGGCAAACTGACCGGGATCGCCGCTGATCCGGTGCACAACACACTCTGGATCGGCTGCGGCACTCTCTTGTGTCAGGTCCGGATACCGCGCGCCGATGCGGTAAGCCAGGCACCGGGCCTTTCCATTTGGGACGCCGCGCGCGGCGTCCCATCCGGTCCGTGGTCCAATCTTCTGCTCG
>CAXTUV010000164.1:4094-7087 GCA_964247445.1 uncultured Acidobacteriaceae bacterium
TTGGGCATCCGGTCCCCAGGGCTTGCTCCACTTTGACAGCAAGATCTGGGCGGCGGAGCAGATCGAGAGCCCCGCGGGGCCCGGCGGCTACATCAGCAAGCTGGCGCAGGACACGGACGGCAGAATCATCGCGACATTGCCGGACGGTCTCGCTCGGCGTGAAAACGGGGCGTGGAGCCGCTGGACCGTCGCGAACGGCCTGCCTCCATCCGAGCTCGGCGTTGTTTTCTTTGACAAACACGGGGGATTTTGGCTTGCTCCGACCGGCGGAGGCATTTGGCGGTGGCTCGGCTACGGCAACTGGGAAAATTGGACCCGCGGGGAAGGGCTGGAAGGCGATCTCGCCTGGTCGGTACTGCGGGACAAGCGAGGGCGCATTTGGGCGGCCGGCGAAAAGGATGTTTACCTCCTGGATGAAGAACGCGCACGCTTTACACCCGCAAGCCCACGCGGCCCTCTTCTGGTGTCGTCGTCACTGGTCCTTGATGCCCGCGGCCATATTTGGACCAAGGCAGGCTCGGGAAAACTGTACGACCTCGATCCGTCAACGGGTCATTTACGGGCTGTGGCGACTCCGTTCCCAATCATCTACCGCATCTTCTTCGATGCAGCGGCTGAGCGCCTTTGGGTTTGCGGGAAGGGCGGTATTGGTTGGATTCCCACCCAAACCGACTCGTCGACATACCACGCCGCCGATGGTCCGGAAGCCCCTGTCGGCAATATCTGGGGTGCGACGGAGGACCCGAGCGGCGTGATGTGGTTCACCGGCAGGGGCACGCTGTACCGTTACAAGGATTCGGCATGGTCGCGCATCGGTCTACCCCCGGAAGCAAAAATCGTCGGCTATGCCTCGATCACGGCCGCGCGGGACGGCAGCTTGTGGATGCAGGCCGCCAATCCGCACCCGCTGATTCAGCTGGTAGTGACCGGGAGGCAGGCTCGCATCGCCGGCTCGTTTTCCGAGGACGTGGTCGGCTCCGACGACATTTCGATCATCTATTTTGATCGGCGCGGTTGGCTGTGGGTCGGCACCGACCTGGGTTTATACGTGTTTGACGGCGCGCGCTGGGTGCACTGCACGCAGGAAGACGGGCTGATCGCCGATGATACGGTGACCGCGGGAATCTTTGAGGACCGCGACGGTTCCATGTGGTTCGGTACCGTGGGCGGGCTTTCTCACCTGTTGCATACGGCCGATCTGTTCAAGGTGCCCGCTCCGCAGATGAGCGTCCGCGATGTGCGCTTGAACGGCATGCAGCTGCGACCCGACACGCGTCCGCGCGTCGACCTGCGCGAGCCGGATCTGTCAGTCGATTTATTTTCAACCGATTACAAACGTCCGCGCGCGGTGGTGTTTCGTTACCGGCTGCGCGGGCTGGACGAGCAGTGGCACATCTCTGACTCCGGCGCGCTGCGGTTTCCCGGCTTGCCGGCGGGCGACTACGCCCTGCAGGTGCAAGCGATGGATACGCGCGTCCACGCGTCCTCCGCCATCAATGAGTATCAGTTCGAAATACTGCCGCCGTGGTACCGGCGCGACCGCGCGAAGCTCGGCGCGCTTTCCCTGACTTTGCTCGTTGCGGCGCTGTGGTGGCGGGCAAGCCTGAAGCGTTTACAAACCAGCGAGGCGACTCTGAAGCGCAAGGTCGATGAGCAAACGGCTGAGCTCCGCGCGGAAAAAGAGCAGCTCCAGCTTGCTCAAAGAGAGCTGGTTGAATCTTCCCGGCGCGACTTCCTCACCGGCTTACTGAACCGCTCGGCTATCTTTGACATTCTGACCCGCATGCGGCGGCGCTCGCTGGAGAGCGGCGCGCCCCTGTGCGTGGTGATGGCCGACCTCGATCATTTCAAATCCATCAATGACCGCTTCGGGCACACCATGGGCGATGCTGTCCTCCGCGAGTGCGCGGTGCGGTTCCAGGAAACGCTGCGGCCGGACGACTTCGTGGGGCGCTACGGAGGCGAGGAGGTTCTGCTGGTCATCCCGGGCCTCCAGCGGGACCAAGCGGCTGCCAGGCTGGAAGAAATACGGGAAGCGATTGCGTCCCGACCTGTCGTGCACGGCCCGTGCACTGTGGCGGTCACCGCCTCGCTCGGGGCGGCGTGGCTGAGCGAGCACAACCGCGAGATCGAATCCGTGATCAGTGATGCGGATGCGGCGCTGTACATGGCGAAGCAAAATGGGCGCAATCGCGTCGAGTTCGCCCCGGAGCTGGACGATGAGGCTTATGTACAGAGCCACCTTTTCGAGCTTGGGGCGGTTCATGAGAAGACCCCGGTGACGGAAACGGAGTTGCGGGAGCAAATCGTCGGCGTGCACACCCGATTTCAGCGGTGATTCTTCTCCGGTCAGCCTGCTTCCGGACGGAGCAGCGGGAAGAGAATGACATCGCGGATGGAGCGGGCACCGGTCAGAATCATCGTAAGCCGGTCGATGCCGATGCCCTCGCCGGCTGTCGGCGGGAGGCCATAGGAGAGCGCGCGAAGGTAGTCCTCATCCATTGCATGCGCCTCCTCGTCGCCCCGGGCGCGCTCGCCGAGTTGCTGCTCGAAGCGCCGGCGCTGCTCAAGCGGGTCGTTCAGCTCGGAAAACGCATTGCCGATTTCGAAGCCGCCGATGTAGAACTCGAAGCGCTCGACCCAGTCCGGCTCGTCGGGTTTTTGCTTGGAGAGCGGGGAAACGGCTAGGGGAAAGTCGTAAATCATGGTCGGCTGGGTGAGGTGGGGTTCGGCGACGGCTTCGAACAACGCTGCAATCTTTGCGCCGCGAGTTGCGCCAACCATCGGATCCGGCCTAAAGCCTTTGGAAACGGCCCAGCTATGGATCCCGCGTACACCTTCATCTGTGCTGAATGCCTGATAGTAAGCACCTTGGTCCTTTCGCTCGTCAGGTAAAAAACTCATAACTGCCTCACGCATCGAGTACCGCTGCCACTTACTTAAATCAATCTCCATCCCATTAAACCGCGTCTACGTCCCCCCATTCACCTCGC
>CAXTUV010000165.1:0-7040 GCA_964247445.1 uncultured Acidobacteriaceae bacterium
CTGGAAGTGTCTCCAAATAAGAGCAGCTGCGTCCGGGACGCTTCAGCCCCGTGCCCGGCCCGTTTTATGCTGCGCTATACTGATCCCTCGCCCTGCCGCGCGCCGCGACGGACCGGGCTTATTTGCACAAAGAGGATCCCAAAACCCTGCCTAAGCGCACCTTCCAACCAAACCGGCGCCACCGCTCCAAGACGCATGGCTTCCGCACCCGCATGAAGACTAACGCCGGCGCAGCCGTCCTGTCGCGCCGCCGGGCAAAAGGACGGCATAAGATTGCCGTCTCCGCAGGCTTCCGCGACTAGTTCGCGCCGTTTTGCTGTACATGGCGGTTCCTGGCGAGGCGACTGTGGGTATCGTTCCATTTCGGCAAGTGCGCTTACGCAAACATGCCGACTACGGTTTGGTATACAGCAGCAGCCGCAAGCACCGCAGCCAGACGCTCGCTTACTTTTACCGTGAACGCAGCGACGATCTTCCTGCCCGGTTCGGTATCACGACGCCTCGAGCGCTCGGTCCGGCAGTGCTTCGCAACCGAGTAAAGCGCCGCTTGCGTGCTGTTTGCCGGCCCGCGCTCGCTTTGCTGCCTCTTGGGGTGGATGTTGTGCTTCACCCCAGGGCCGAAGTGGCAACCCTGCCCTTCCCGGCGCTCCAGGTTGAAATCGCTTCCGTGTTCTCGAACATAGCCCGGCGCATCGCCGCCCATGCCGAGAACACACCGCTGCCGCGCGGTCCGCGGAAGCGCAAATGAGGAAGCGACTCTTAAACGCAGCCTTTGCCGCGTACAAGCATGCCCTTGGACCCATGCTGCGCGCGGGCTACCCCGGCGCGTGCCCATACCAACCTACCTGCTCTGAGTACGCGACGCTTGCCTGTGCCGAGCATGGCTTTCTGCGGGGTGGGGCCATGGCCGTCTGGCGCATCGCGCGCTGCAATCCGTTTTCGCGCGGCGGCTGGGATCCCGTGCCGGCTCGCAGGCCCGTCCGTTTACCATAGAACTGGAATCTTCAGAAGGAACCGACCTTGCCCGAAAACAGCAACCCCAACCGGCCCCAGCGGCCCGTCCTCGCTCCTGCTGTGCTTTTCGCTGTTTCTGCTGGTGTTCGTCGGTCTGCAATACTTCCGCAAACCTGCGCCCGCCCCGACACCGACCAAGCAGGCGCAACAAATTGCGCCGACTCCGGCCACCGCTGCCTCGGGCGCGTCCGGGCCGGCCGGGTCAACTCCCGCCGTCGCCGCCGCGGCCGCGCAAACCACGGTTGTTGATACGCCGCTCTACCGCGTGACGTTTTCAAACAAAGGTGGGCAGGCAGTCTCCTGGGTGCTGAAAAAGTACAACGAGCTCGGCACCAATAAGCCGCAGAACCTGGTAAACGAGCGGGCCGCGCAGAAATTTGGCTACCCGCTGTCGCTTTACACCTACGATCCCGGCATGACTGCCGCGCTCGCGAACGCTTTGTACGTTCCTTCGGCGACCGGCGTGCTCGAAGCACCGGCCGAGCTGACGTTTCGCTACGCGACCGATGGAGTCGAGGTCACCAAAACGTTCTCCTTTGACAACTCCTATGTGCTGCGGGCGCACGTATCGGTCACGCGCAACGGCGCGCCGGTCATGGCCGCGCTGGCTTGGCCTTCCGGGCTCGGCGACCAAGCGACGCTTCCCCAATATGCGAGCGCCACTCTTGATGCGAGTGAAAATGGGCAAGCCGATCAGGTGGACATCAAGAAGGTCTCGGGCGGCAACACCCTGCGCGGCACTTACGACTGGGCCGGAATTTCAGATCAATATTTCGCAGCGATTTTTCTGCCGCAAGCGCCGGCCTCAGCCGGAGTGGTTACTCTCCATAACGCGGTCGATATTCCCCGCGACGTGAAAAAACCGAACGGTGAGACCACCCCCGCCCCGGTGCTGGGCGCGGCACTCGCGGACACAAATGGGCCGCTTGATACGCGCCTGTTTGTCGGCCCTAAGACCCTTTCGGCGCTTTCCGCCGTGAAAGGCGCAAGCGGGCCGAACCTCGATAAGCTGGTGAACTTCGGCTGGTGGTCGGTGATCGCAACCCCTTTGTTTCTGATCCTGCGCTTCTTCCACAATCATGTGGTCGCGAACTGGGGATGGGCCATTCTGTTTCTCACTGTGCTGCTGTCGATTGTGACGCTGCCCTCGCGCATTTACATGATGCGGTCGAGCCTCAAGATGCAGCGCATCCAGCCGCAGATGGACGCGATCAAGCAGCGCTACGCGAAGTACAAGGCCACCGATCCCAAGCGGCAAGAAATGAACGCCGAGATCATGAAGCTCCAAAAGGACAACGGGGTGAATATGTTCGGCTCTTGCCTGCCCATGCTCATTCAGTGGCCGCTTTTGTTCGCGTTCTATCGCATGCTGTCCAATGTATTCGAGCTGCGCCAAGCACATTGGCTGTGGGTGCCCGATCTTTCCTCGCCCGATCCGCTGCACCTGCTGCCCATTCTGTTTGTCGGGTCGATGTTCCTGGTGCAGTACCTGACGCCCTCGCCCGGCGTGGACCCGCAGCAGCAGCGCATGATGGCCTTCACGATGCCTGCGGTATTCGGATTTATGACCTGGTCGATCGGCGCGGGGCTGGCACTTTACTGGGCGGCTTCAAACCTGTTCGGCATCCTGACGCAGATGGCGATGAACCGGACGACCATGGGCCGGGAGATGCGGGAAATCGCACTACGGCGGGCGGCAAAGAAAACTGGAAAGGTGATCAACGCTAAAGTCGTGCAACCCAAGAATGCGTAAGTTTCCCTGCGCGGGTAGGCGGTTCCTTCGGGACAGGTTTTCGCTACTGTGCGGCGCTCCCGTTGGTCACGTTCATCTCTCGACGCCGCCAAACGGGAGGCCTGCTGCCGCTACAAAGACACGCCACGAAGTGACCTCCCGCGCAAGGGATCTTGCCTTTAGACTAAAGCGGTGCCGATCCAGGATTACCAAGCCGCCGCCGGTACCATCCAGAACTTCCTCAAGCTGCTCACGACCCATGGTCGCCTGCGCCTACGCTACCGCATTACGGCGGGCGCGGGCGCGGCCGACCCGGACGGCTTTGAAGCGCGAGAAATTTATGTCGAGCTGGCCGGCCCGGATGTGCCGCTTATTCTCGCGCGCGGAGGCGAGCTGCTTCGGGCCTTCGAACACATCGCCGCCAAGCTGGTCCATTTGGAACCGGAAGAACACGACAAGATCTCCTTTGACGCGGACAACTTTAAAGCTTTGCGCGCCCAAGAGCTACGCCTTCGCGCGCAAACAGCCGCTGAGCAGGCTGTGCGTTTCGGCCGCCCCGTTCCGTTTCCGCCATCGAACTCACGCGAGCGGCGGCTTTTGCATCTCCTGCTCAAGGAACATGCGGGGGTGACGACCCAATCCGTCGGCGAGGGCCGCGAACGAGTCCTGGTCGTCTTCCCGGAAGGCTACGACCAGGCGAGCTACACGCCGCCGCTAATCGCCCTACCGGAGCGCCCGCGCCGGGACGGTCCTCGCCGTTCTTAGCCTCGTTCCGCAAAACTTGCATTCTGCGAAGCAGAAATTAGCCCGTTTCCGCGCGCGAGCTCACCCAATGCCCCCTGACACGATCGCCGCCATCGCCACTCCGCCCGGACGCGGCGGCATCGGCGTCGTGCGGATCAGCGGGCCACGAGCGAAGCCGCTTGCGCTGGCAGTGATCGATAAACCTGACCTAGCCCCTAACCAGGCGCGCTTTTGCCGGCTGCTTGATCCGGCAACCGGCCAAAAACTCGATGAAGCTCTTGTGACCTACTACCGCGCGCCTCGCTCCTACACCGGCGAGGATGTAGTCGAAATCGCCGCCCACGGCGCGCCTGTGCTGCTCGACCACCTCCTGCGCCTGCTGCTGAGGCAAGGCGCACGCCTTGCTGAACCCGGTGAATTCACCGAGCGCGCGTTCCTTTCCGGCCGCCTCGATCTGACCCAAGCCGAAGCCGTCCGCGACCTGATTGAATCGCAAACGCTGCTCCAAGCCCAAACCGCCGCCGCGCAGCTTGGGGGTGCGCTTTCCCGCCGGCTTGCGCCGCTCAAGCAAAACCTGCTCGCGCTGATCGCTCAAATGGAGGCCGGGATCGATTTTGCTGAAGACGACACTCCGGTCCTTGCACAAAGCGATCTCGCCGCACGTCTCCAAGCGATCGAAACCGATCTGCATACGCTGGAGCGCTCTTTTGCGCGCGGTCGTTTAATCGCCCAAGGCATCACGCTCGCCATTGTCGGCCGGCCCAATGCTGGCAAAAGCTCGCTCTTCAATCGGCTGCTCGATCGCGACCGCTCCATCGTCACGGCAGAGCCCGGCACCACTCGCGACACGGTTGCCGAGCGGCTCGCCATCGCGGGTATCCCGGTTGAGCTCGTCGACACCGCCGGCCTTCGGGAAGCCTCCTCCGAAGCCGAGCGCATCGGTATTCTCCGCTCCCGTGAAGCATTTGCCGACGCCGGACTGATCCTGCTGGTACTGGACGCGACTACCCCGCTGAATGAGGAAGAGCGGACCATTCTCCAAGCCGCCCAGGATCGTCCGCTGTTGATCGCCTGCAATAAAGCCGACCTGCCAACCGAGAGGCGGTTTGAGCTGGAGGCCGCCCTGATGGAGCTTGCTCCAAGCATACCGACGGTGCGCACATCCGCCGTTACCGGTGAGGGCCTCATCGAACTCCAGACTGCCCTGACGACGGCCTTGACCGGCGGTGCCGCACCCGAAGGTGCACTGCTTACCAATCTGCGCCAGCACACCCTGGTGGCAGCGGCCGGAAACGCTTGCGCCGCCGCACAATCCGCTGTAGAAGAAGCGCTCCCCCACGAGTTGATCCTGTTGGACCTCCACGCCGCCCGCGAAGCGCTGGACACTCTCACGGGTGCCACAACCCCGGACGACATCCTCCGGCAGATTTTTTCTACCTTTTGCATCGGCAAGTAGGAGCGGTTCCGAGCAGAGCCAACCGCATCCAGTGAAATCCAGAAATGCGGTGAAAACAGCCGATACCGGCTCCCCACACTTCCGATCCAGTCCGGCTTCATCCTGAACTATAGTCGACCACCAGGGAGCACACTCCGGCCCGTGGACAAGCAAGAGCAGCATTGGTGGACAAAGTGAAAGTTGGGATGCCTCTAACTGACGTGCAGATGAAACAGCTGGAGTTGCGAAAGGATCGTTACGCGCTGAGCGATGGCCGGGGCCTCGCTCTTGAAGTCATGCCGACTGGTGCGAAGAGTTGGCGCTTTCGCTGTCAGTTCAAGGGCAAAACGGAGAAGATTACCCTCGGCCAATACCCACTGCTTGATCTGAAGGAGGCGCGCACGAAGCGCGACGAGTGCGCAATGGCCGTCTTCCGTGGTGAGTCGCCGGCCAGACAGAAGCAGCTTGAGAAGGTGGCTCTCGCAAGTGCCTCGTCCGTGAAGGATTTCTGTGAACGCTACTTTACTGAGGTGATCAAGAAAGACCGCAAGGACGCTGCCCAGCTCCGCCGCTACCTAGAGAAAGAGATTTACCTGGCATTTGGTCTGTCTTTCACCTGATGTGTGTATTTACGCATGGTTGGGCATCTTGGAATCTTTCTCTGCATCCATGCGTTAAGTACACCTAAGCATCAAAAGCATTAAAAGAATAATTATGACCGATACCCATATGCTGATCGCTCAGGCCTACTCGGCGTTCAACGATCGGGACATCGACCGCGCCTTGGCGCTGATGAGTGAAAAGATCAGCTGGCCCAAGGCGTCAGAAGGCGGGCGTGCCCTCGGGAAAGAAGAGATCCGGACCTACTGGACCCATCAGTGGCAGGAGTTTGATCCACACGTGGAACCCCTTGAGTTGATCGACCGGCAACGCGGCATCATCGATGTCAGAGTTCATCAACTTGTCAAGAGCCTCGGTGGAGCTATCCTTGCGGATAGCGAGGTATGGCATATCTTCACCATCCAGAATGGCTTGATCGAACACATGGACGTCAAGCAAAGCGAAAACTCGGACCTTCAACTCGACAGCGAGGGCCGCTGGAAGTTTCCAGGGACTCAAGAAGGAAGCCGCCAAAACCTGAAGCGCCACTTTTGACGCAAACGTTCAGCGTGAGACTGTGGCGGCATACACGATCCATTAGTCTCCGCTAAGCGAATCGAACCTTCTTTGCATTCAAGGTCTAAGGTTGATTCTGGAAAGTCTCCTTTGGTCCCGTGATGTCGCATTCTCGTCAGCAAGCCCAGGCGCTAGAGTGTCGTGGTTGTCCACCAGATTGACCACAGTGCCGTACGCTCCACTCCTACCAGAGTTAAAGCCTTTTTTGTCACTCTCCACCTTCTGCATCGGCAAATAAGAGCGGATCTCGTAGCTGCGGTGGCTTACCGCTCCGGCATCAACTTTCTTGCTCAAGATGCCGCATTCCTCTGCAACTACAGCTTTGAGTGAGAACTGGCTCAGCGACTGCCCCGCTCCCTTGCTAGTACTACCAAATCCACACGGCGATTCTTTTGACGGCCCTCCGGCGTGCTGTTGTCCGCAACCGGACGATATGGGCCATAGCCGGCCACCGAAACGCGGGTCGGATCATAGTGTGTTTCATTCACCAGCAGCAGGAGCACCGTCATGGCCCGTGCCGCGGAAAGCTCCCAGTTGGACGCGAATACTGCATTATGAATGGGTTGATCATCAGAATGGCCTTCAACCCGCAGCATCGCGCCGTGCCGTTGAAGCACCTCGCCGGCCTTCTCCAGAGTCGTAGCCTGCCCGGCAACCAACCCGGCTTCTCCGGAGTGGAAAAAGCCGAACTCCTGAAAAGAAATCACCAGCCCTTCCGGCGTTTGCTGGAGGCCGACTTGACCTTTCTCAATCGCGCCGCCCAGTACTTGGCGGAGCTGTGCTTCCAGCTCTATATCAGGATTCACGGGCTTTGGCTCGACCCGCGGCGCGCCCGTCCCGCTCCCACCTGAAAAGCCGGAGTAAATTGCGCCCGAGAGCCGGCCCAGCGCTTCGGCACTGTGGCGTGAAGTAGCGAACAGCACCACAAACAAAGCGAAC